>NZ_JBXWRT010000005.1:0-271063 GCF_059613045.1 Ruegeria sp. BHSC037 | reverse complement strand
CATCGGACAGTTGGACATCATCCTCAAAAGCGACCACGGCCGGCAGCCCTCTGTCGGCTCCGATTTGCCATATCCTTCGGTGGCTTTCGAAGCACCCGATCTCACTCAGCTTGAGCCCCCACCGGCTGCCGCTGCCGGGCACATAGCGCGCGGAATTCAGCGCCCCCGGCTGGCTGGCATCAGTCGCGCTGAGACGGTGCGCCCCGGCCAACCCGGCCCGCGCGAACTCGGCCTCCATGAAGGCACGGCGTTCCGGTACGCGATCAAGGTTGATGTAATAGATGCTGTCGGCCACCGAGTGGTCAGGCGTATGCACTGGGGTTCCCTTCCTGCTGGACGTACGACCTAGCCCTTACCGTCAATACCTGCCGCTCGTCCAGCGTTCAGGGGTTTGCTTGCAGAAGGCAATATCGCTCCGTTTTCTGCCTAGCACCTTGGCAAAAGCTTGGAATTCAGGAGTTTGCATACTTACAATGGAAGTAGTTCAGCTACACCTCAACAGGGGCTAACCATTGTCCGCAACTCACGAAAATCGTCCGGGATGGGGTATACGCGAAACGGATGGTCGTTTGGTTCATGTCAGCGACGTGCGGAACGGCTCGGATTGCGGATGTCTATGCCCTGCCTGCAAGTCACCCCTGATCGCGCGTCAGGGCAAGCATCGGGTATGGCACTTCGCCCATGCATCAAAAGTGAACTGCGAGAGCGCTGGCGAAACCGCACTACATTTAGCCGCAAAACAAGCCCTAAAAGACCTGAAGGGGAAAATTCTCATTCCGGAAGAAAACATTCGCAAGGCAGGCTGGCCCGCCCCAAACGAGTTGGCAAACGGGCCCATCGCGAAACTGAACGAACTAATGACGCATTCCTTTCCTGAACGTATTGCATCGGAGTCCAATGTCCGCATCGAGCCACAAGACTGGGTACACCAGGGGTTTCGGCCCGATGCGGTTCTGGAGTTGAACGGCGCCCAGTTGTTCATTGAAATTCGTGTCACCCATGAGGTCGATCAACCGAAACGGGAACGAATGCGAAGAATGGGAATTGGCGCCATAGAGATTGACCTCTCGGACGCAGATCGCCACGTCTCACCAAATGTACTAACACGGCTAATAAAGTTACTGGCACCACGCAAGTAGCTGGTCACTGGGCGGACGGAGACTCGGGAGAGATGGGAAAAAGAATTCACGAAGAGATTGAGAGCTGAAGCCTCACGGCTCAACGACATGGTTCCGCGTAAATTGACTCCTAAATTCTACGTCAATGCCTGTCCGCGGAGAAACGAACCAGACTTTGAATCTGTTTATGTCTACAAGTGTTTAGATTGCAAATATTGTGGAGGGCAAATTCCCGACTTCGTGGATACACCACTTTGGAACATGCTTGATGACCGGCTACGGCATTCGGCATAAGCCTCAGTTCTATGTTCTCACAGAGGCAACTCCAGCAATATTCCAACAGAGATGCAAAAGGAATACGTTCGCCAACTCGCACACAACGATTTGGAGCGGGAAGGAGGCCTGACCAAATGTCTTCCCAATGGTTGGGAAAAAGACAAGAAGTTTTGCTCAGATTTCATTTCCGCGCATCCTGACTGCAAAAAGTGTGGTAGGAAGATGGCTCTACGGACGAACAAAAAAGAACAACTCTTCTGGGGGTGCAGTTTATATCCGCAATGCAGGGGAATATTCCCATTCGATTCGAATACACCATTGGCGTCAATCGTAAAGTCGCACGAACAAAAACGACGCGCTGCACTCTGGGAGCATGAGAAAATCTGTGCTGAGAAGCCGATTCTGCGAAGACCTCCAGCTGACGATACTTCGCTATCGCATAGAGGGATGCCTTCTTCTCCCCGGCCCGTGAAACGGTAGCAAAATGGATTTCTCAAATTTACAACAGCGGCCTGCGACGCAATCTGACATTCAAGCGTCACGCAAAAACCTCTAGGTTCGGCTCAGAACAGGCATTCCGTGCCAACGCCCCCTTGGGTATCAACGCTATTGACCGAGTTTGCCAAATGTTGCTTTGTCCGCAGACTATTAGTTAGGCGGGTCTTGTCGCAGCATCGAGACCCCACTTCGGGGGTCGGCTCAGGGCCGGAAAATCTAGAGTCGTACTGTCCGGCAAGGGAATGTATTGGCAGCCAAGCTTTGTCTTTACACAACTCGGAATGGCCTGCTTTCGGGGGTGGGGGAATTGGGGGACGAATAGAAATTAGCCCGCAAATATCACAATAATATCAGATGGATGAAGAGAAATAGTGGCGGAGAGACAGGGATTCGAACCCTGGAGACGGTTTCCCGCCTACACACTTTCCAGGCGTGCGCCTTCGACCACTCGGCCACCTCTCCGTGCCGAGGATATTTGGACCAATGAATCAGGATTTGCAAGGCCCGATTGAACGCAAATCACATGCATCTCAGCCGGACCAAAAATTTCCGACGTTGTTGATGAACAACACAACCCATTCTTTGGGCCCGGACACCGAGCCTTCAGGTTTTGACGTCTCCCTCGGACTTGTGGGCACCGTCTGACAATCCATCCGGCGAAGCCTTTCCTTGACTCGGCTCGCACTCGACTTCGGGCGCATTGACACCAGCCCCAGGCGCTCCGACCAATGTCTCGGGATTGCGCAACCAGACATCCCGTTGGGCAAAGGGAATTTCGATCCCCTCCTCGGCGAATCTGCGATTGATTTCGTGGTTCATTTCGGACTTTACCGCCACCACCCAATTCACATCGCGGATGATCGCGCGGATCTCGAAATCAAGCGAGTCTGCCCCGAACCCGACAAAGTAGATGTTGGGCGTCGGGTGCGACAGGACCATCGGATGCTGGTTTGCCACCTCGCGCAGGATCTTCTCGACCTTGGCGGTATCCGTGCCATAGGCCACTCCGACCGGAACGATGACCCGCCCGATGGTGTTGCCGCGGGTATAGTTCGTGACCACCCCGCTGATCAGGTCCGAGTTGGGGATGATGACATCGGTCCGATCAAAGGTCTCGATCCGGGTCGAGCGGACCGAAATATCGCGGACGTATCCGGTCATGCCGTTCACGTCGATCCAGTCGCCCTGCGAGATCGGGCGCTCGATCAACAGAATGATCCCGGAAACGAAGTTCGACACGATGGTCTGCAGGCCGAAACCGATACCGACCGACAACGCCCCGGCCACGATCGCCAACGAAGACATGTCAAAGCCTGCGACCACAATGGCGACCAACGCCGCCACGAAGATACCGACATAGCCCGTTCCGGCCACGACAGCGGCCTGCCCTCCAGCGTCGAGCCCGGTCTTCGGCAGAAGCGATCCGCGCAACGTGCCTTGCAAGAGGCGGGTCAGCATGTAGCCGATCACGAAGACGGCCACGAAAGTCAGGAAATTGGACGGCGAGATTGTCACGCCACCAATGTCGAAGCCCAGCATGATCCGCGACCAGACCTCGATCAGGTCGGTCTCCCGCGCGCCCCAGTACAGCGCAAGGACTGGCAGCGCCAGAACAGCAAGAACGAACCCGACTAGAACCGAGAACAGCGAGTCGCTCGCCCCGTCCTGCTGGCCGGTCAGCCAGCCATATAGCGATGTCACGAAACGCTGGAAGATCACCAGGGCCGCAATCAGAATAAGCGTCTTGACCGCCGGGAATACAACCGCAACGGCCGCGTTGGTATAACCCAGCGCAGCAAGCAATGGTCCGGTGGCCCCCAACAAAAACATGAGACGCCGAAGAAGCTCGACGATCTGCGCAAATCCCCGGCCCCGCTCCGAAGTCTGTTCTTCGGAATCTCGACCATCACCGCCACCACGGATATGCCGAGCTCGCAATAATAGCAGACCGGTAATCAGAATGATGGGAAAGTTAACCACCGCGCGGGTCGCGTCGGAGATGTTTTCGATCCGACCGAACAACTGCGCCAGTTCGTGCAAAATCAGCATCACGGCTAACAGGTCGATGTAAAGCCGCAGTTCAGCAACCTTGCCTTCCGGCAGGGCCAAGGCACCATCGGCCTCGCTCATCGAAAGTATCTGACGTCCGATCCAGTCGTAGAACAGGATGATCGCGGCCCAATAGGGAACTTCCTGGATCAGCAAAGCGCCGCGAAACCCTGGAACACCGGTCATCGACACGGCCTGGATGAGAAAAACGACCCCCATCCACGGGAAGATGATCCGAAACAGCGAAACGATGAAGGTCCACACGCCACGCCCCGCACCGCCAAAGCGCCGCAGATAATCGCCGGCCCTCTCTGACCAGCGACGCCCAAACAGCAGCAGTACCAGCGCCAAAATGACCAGCGTCAGGATGGCCGGAGCATCATTGCGCATTCTTTCACGAACGACTGCTGACCGAAGGTTCGCCTTGGTTTCGTTGACCAGGCTGTGCCCGGCCTCGCTGACCGCCTCCCAGGCAGGAACCCAGTACGCGGGATTGAGCGGCGACGGCCCACGCGTCAAAAGCTGCGTACGCTGCCGCTCTCGAATGATCGCGTCAATTTCGCTGATCAATCCATTGGCGCGACTGAAAGCTTCCTCGCTGATGATCCGCGGGATCTTCAGCTTGTTGATCTGACTTTCCAAGTGGGACCGCAGCTGTGCTATCTGCTCTGGTTCCTCCGAGCCATCCTCGGGCGCCGGCCCAAGCGCATTAAGCTGTGCTTCGAGTGTTTTCAAACGATCGGTGTTTGCCGTCCGTGCCTTATTGAAGTCCTCCCTGTAAGAATTTATTTCTGCTCTCAAATTTTCGAATGCGGCATTCGAAGCACGGCGCGCCTCAATGACGTTTTCAGCGCGCTCGGCTGTGCTAAGCCATTTCTTGTAATACTCGCTCTGCGTGTCACTCAGCTGGGCAGATGCACCGCCGACCAGACTCAGCACAAGCACAAAGGCAAGTGCCAGCAGATGTTGCAGGTGCCTGACCATCAGACGTCTTCGAACACGCCGGGGATGCTGCGGGGCGCCTCGGTCATCCACTCGGGGACGGGCAGCTCTTTTTCCCGCAGGAATTCGGGGTTGAACAGTTTGGACTGATAGCGCGTGCCATAGTCGCACAAGACCGTGACGATCGTGTGCCCAGGCCCCATTTCGCGGGCCAGCCGGACCGCGCCGGCGATGTTGATCGCGGTCGAGCCGCCCATCACCAACCCCTCTTCGCGAAGCAGGTTGAACACATAGGGCAGCGCCTCGGTATCGCTGATCTGGTAGGCATGGTCCGGCTTGAACCCTTCCAGATTCTTGGTGATGCGCACCTGCCCGATCCCTTCCGCGATCGAGCTGCCCTCCATCGCGATTTCGCCGGTCGTGTAATAGGAATATAGCCCCGCGCCCAGCGGATCGGCCAACCCGATGGTCACACCCTTGGGCTGCAGCGCCTCGGCCACGCCGGCCAGCGTTCCGCCCGAGCCCACAGCACAGATGAACCCGTCGACCTTGCCTTCGGTCTGCTCCCAGATCTCGGGGCCGGTGGTTTCCACATGGGCCTGACGGTTGGCTACGTTGTCGAACTGGTTGGCCCAAATCGCGCCATTGGGTTCGGTCTTGGCCAGTTTCTCTGCCAGGCGGCGCGAATAGTGGACAAAGTTGTTGGGGTTCCGGTACGGAGCAGCCGGCACCTGGACCAGTTGCGCGCCGGCAAGGCGCAACATGTCCTTTTTTTCTTCCGACTGTGTTTCGGGGATCACGATCACCGTCTTGAACCCCATCGACGCCCCGACCAACGCCAGCCCGATCCCGGTGTTTCCGGCCGTGCCTTCGACGATGGTTCCCCCCGGTTTCAGCTCGCCACGGGCGATGGCATCGCGAATGATGTAGAGCGCGGCCCGGTCCTTGACCGACTGACCGGGATTCATGAACTCGGCCTTGCCCAGAATTTCACATCCGGTTTCCTCGCTGACCCGGCGGAGGCGGATCAACGGGGTTTTTCCAACTGCGTCGGCAAGATCTCGTGCTATGCGCATGGCGCCCTCATGTCATTTGGCATCATTGCAGGCATACAGGTGCCCGGCTCCGACGACAAGCGGCGATGCTCAGTCGCGCAACCGATCCCGATGGCGCGCCAGCCAATGCGCCACCACCAACAACGGCATGTCCTTGAAGCCGTGGCGGTCGACCTGGCCGATGAACGCGTCATATGGCAGGATCCGGCTGCGGATGTCCTCGCCCTCGGCCGTCACACCGCCATTGGCCGCCGGATCGGTCAGATCGCACAGGCCGACATACAGATGGACGAATTCGGTCGACGACCCGGTCGAGGAATAGGCCCCGCCGGCGTATTCCAGCCGATACGGCGACACCCCCGCCTCCTCCACCGTTTCCCGCAGCGCCGTCTGTTCAGGCGTCTCACCGGGGTCGATCATGCCGGCCACCGGTTCCCAGACCCATGGCTCGGGGTCGTCGATCAGATAGACGGGCGGGCGGAACTGTTCGACCAGCAGAACGCAGTCGCGGACCGGATCATATGGCAGGACGACCGCGGCACCGCCCTGCATCAAGGCGCTGCGGTTCAGAACCGGCCCCATCGTGCCGTCATGGCGGCGATGCTGAAGGTCGATCTCGTCGACACCGAAATAGTTGACGTAGGCCCGGTGGTGCCGGTGAACGATCACGTCCTTGCGAATGTCGCGCGGATCTCCGGTACGGCGTTTTCGGGCCGCAAGCCGGGCCCAGGCCCGGGTTCGGATGGCCGGAAAGCTTTCGGCGATGTCGACGGCATCGATCCGGCCGTACCAGCTCATGACCTCGTCAGCGGCCAGCAGGGTCATGGGTCCCCATCGGGCAACCCACTGGTCCAGCGACCATGGCGCACCCGGTGTCCACCGGCCGGCGTCAGGAAAGAACACCTGGACCGGCACCAGCGTGCCATCGTCGCACTGCACCTCGCAATCTCGCAGATCGAACTCAAACCCGCCCTCGTAGAAGGCCAGCCGGTCCAAGTCCAACGCCTGCAGACCTTGGACAAGCAGCCCCTCGGCCGCTTGTCCTGCTTCGGGCACGATCATCGGAAAGGGCTGCCCTTCTGCGCAACGCACGGCGTGGTCGATCAGGCGGGCCGGCCGAACCGCCAGCGCATCCCTGGACCGGCCCAGCACACGTTCGAGCAGCGGCAAGTGGCGCAGCGTGCCGTAGAAAAACAGATCTGTCATGTTGTCAGGACCTTCAACCAGAGCTCAGTTCCACCGACGCGACGCTTCTTCGGTGAACAGCCCCGACAGGATGGCCCCGAAGGCCAGGGTTGCAATGATTTCCGGATAGATCAGCTCTTGCCCGAACTCGACACCCAGCTGGAAAATCGCAAGCAACGCTTCGAACGGTCCGTCATACCGGTGGCGCATCGCCAGACGAAACATCTCGTAGGTGCCCTGCACGAACAGCCCCCAGAACACCAGCGAAACCACCCCGGTCAGCCCGTTGTTGATCGCGGCCGTCCACCCGTGACCGGCGCGCTTGCCCATGATCACCCAGCCGCACAGAAACCCGAGTATGACGTTGACATAGGTGAAATAGCCATAATCCTTGCCCTCCTCTCCGTTGTCCATGATCATTCCGGATACCAGAAAGGCCACGACCACAAGGCAGATCGCGGCAACCAGGCGTGAGGCGGTGGGCATTTGTCTTTTCCGTGCTTTAGTTCGGTTTTGCTATTGTGATCTGTGTCACATCGCAATTGCCGGTGTCAAAGGCCGCGCCGCAGGCCGTCAAATAATAATTCCACATGCGGCGGAAACGCTCATCAAAGCCCATGGCCGCGATCTGGTCCCATTTTTCGTTGAACGTGTCGTACCAACGGCGCAGCGTCAGGTCATAGCTCGGCCCGAATTCCTTCGATCGCACAACCTGCAGGCCCGCCTGAGCGATCTGCGCGCGCAGAACCGTCGGCGACGGCAGCATGCCGCCCGGAAAGATATATTTCTGGATGAAATCCACACCGTTCTTGTAAACCTCCCAGCGCCGGTCGGCGACAGTGATGATCTGCAAGGTCGCCTGAGCTCCCGGCTTCAGCCGCTCGCGCACGGTTTCAAAATAGACGGGCCAATATTTCTGCCCGACGGCCTCGAACATCTCGATCGAGGCAATGCCGTCGTATTGCCCACGTTCGTCGCGATAGTCCTGCAGCTTGAGCTCGACCCGGTCTGACAACCCCGCTTTTTCAATCCGTTGACGTGCGTACTTCAACTGCTCCTGACTGATCGTTAACCCCGTCACGCGCAGGCCGCGCTCCTTTGCGGCGTATTCAGCGAACCCGCCCCAGCCGCATCCGATCTCAAGCACATGGTCCCCTGGCTTTACACCCATCTCATCGACCATGCTGGCATATTTCGCGATCTGCGCCTTTTCTAGGCTTTCCTGCCCGGTCTCGAACAGGGCGCTGGAATAGGTCATCGTTTCGTCCAGCCAAGCGGCGTAGAAATCATTGCCCAGATCATAATGGTACGAAATATTCTTGCGGGCCTGTTTCCGGTGATTGCGCTGCAGCCAGAACCGCAGCTTCTCATAGGCCTGCACCAGAAACTTACCGGTGAAATCGTCGTAGACCGTCTCGGTGCCCAAATGCACCAGATCCATGAAGGAGCGCAGATCGGGCGTGCTCCACCCGCCTTCCAAGTAGGCGTCGGAAAAGCCAAGCTCGCCTTCTCGGATCAGGCGCGCGAACACGTCGGGGTCATGAATGTCCACTCGCGCAACCGGTCCGGGTTTGGCGCCTTCGCTGCGAAACACGCGCCCGTCGGGCAAGCTGATATCCAGCCGGCCGGACTCCATCTTTCCGAGCATCTTGAAGACTTGGGCAAAATATCTGGGCAGGTTTTTCTGCCCCTCGGTGGTAGTCAAGATCATCCGCGCTCCCCTTTGCGGTATTCGGGTCAGGCTAGGTCGCGAAAGCGTTTCTGGCAAGTTTTCAGTTCCTTACTGGTCTTTTCGGCCTTCATAGGCGGCCAACGCCCGTTCGCGGCCGACCTTCAGATCAACGACCGGACGCGGATAGGTGTCGATGGGGCTCAGGTTCCATGACCTGGGGATGGCTTCGAAATACGCCAGGGCGGTTTCTGGCGGATCGCTCTGACCCTCGGCCACCCAACGCCGCACATAGGCGCCTGTCGGGTCGAACTTCTCGGCCTGTGTCTGCGGGTTGAATATACGGAAAAACGGCGCGGCGTCCGGCCCCGAACCCGCCACCCATTGCCAGCCCATCGCGTTCGAGGCGGCATCCCAGTCGACCAGGCAGTCGGCAAACCAGTCCATCCCGATTTTCCAATGCGTCATCAGGTGCTTGGTCAGATAACTTGCCACAATCATCCGCGCCCGGTTGTGTATCCGCCCGGTCACATACATCTCGCGCAGCCCGGCATCGACGATCGGTATGCCCGTGCGCGCAGTCATCCAGGCCCGAACCTCGGGCGTCTCGATGTCCTCGTTCCAGGGAAAGCCGTCCCATTCCGGTCTCCAGTTCCGCGTCAGCAGATGCGGCGTGTGGTACATCAGGTGATAGGCGAACTCGCGCCAGACCAGTTGCCGCAGAAAGGCGTCAGCGCCGGTCGAGCCGATCAGGGCCGCGCCCTTCACCCTGTGCCAGACCGTTCGGGGGCCGATTTCGCCCAGCGCAAGGTATTCGGACAGGTGCGATGTTTCGTCATCCGCCAAAGCGTCGCGCTGCGCCGGATAAGCGTCCAGCCGCTCCATGAAGGCGTCAAGCCGCGCCTCGGCGGCTGTCTCTCCGGCCTGTACATGCTGCCCGACGATCCCGGCGCCCCGCCGCATGGCGTGCCCGAGGCCCCAATCGTCCAGCTGTTCGGACGCGGGCCAGTCTGACGGCGCAGCCAGCCGCTCGGGGGCCGGATCCGGCGAGGGGACGTCTCGCTGCGCCACCGCGCGCCACATCGGTGTGAATACCCGAAAGGGCTTCCCGGTCTTGGTGGCCACTGTCCACGGCTCGAACAGAAGGTGCCCCGGAAAGGATTTTGCGGTCAGGCCCAATTCCGTCAGCGCCGATTTGATACCCGTGTCCCGCGCGATCGCGTCCGGGTCATAGGCCCGAGACCAATAGACCTCGCGCGCGCCCGTCTCGCCAATGAGAGCCTTCAGCGCGTCCAGTGGGGCCCCGCTGCGCAGGACAAGCTTGCTGCCCTTGTGTTCAAGGTTTCGCGCCAGGGCCGCCAGCCCCTGACCCAGCCGCCATTTGGGCGCCGCCCCTAGGCCCGCCACCAGTGAATCGCGAATGAACACCGGTATGATCGGCCGCCCGGACCGTACCGCGGCGCTCAGCGCCGGATGGTCCGACAAGCGCAGATCCTGCCGGAACCAGATGAGAATAGGTGACTGTTTGCTGTCCATGCTCGCCCTGTTTTTCCTTGTCTACGCTGCAACGAGCGTAGCGGATCACAAAACGCGATCAAACGCTTGAAGCAATTGGTCAATCTCGTCGCGCGAGGTGTAGTGGGTGAAGCTGACGCGCAGAACGCCCTGCCCCAGATCGACCCCCAGCGCGGTCAGAGGCCGCACCGCGTAGAAATCTCCGCCGCCCGCCATGATGCCGTGTTGCGCCAGTTCGGCGGCGACCTCCTCGGCGTTGCGGTTCAGCGCCAGCGCCACGGTCGGCGCGCGCTGTTCCGCCTTGTCCGGGCCGATCAGGCGCACCGCGTTTCGGTCCTTGACCGCATCCAGCACCGGTTGCAATAGCGCAATTTCATGCGCACGCATCAGGTCATGCACGAACTGGCCGCGTTCGCCCGCGCCCGAAGCCGGGCCACCATGATGGTCGCACAGCAGATCGACATAATCCGCCATGCCTGCGCTGGCGGCCACCTGCGCATGATCCGGCCCAGCCGGGGTGAACCGCTTGTACAAAACGTCACCATTGAAGTAGTGGGCCTGGTTGGGCAGCAGCTCGCCCAGCGCGCGCCGGATCACCATGCAACCCTGGTGCGGTCCATAGGTCTTGTAGGCCGAGAACAGATAGATATCCGGCCCCAACTCGCCCACGTTGGGGAACCCGTGCGGGGCATAGGAAACGCCGTCGACACACACGAAGGCCCCGGCGGCGTGGGCGATGGCGGTGATCTCGGTCACCGGGTTGATCTCGGCCACCACGTTCGAGCAATGCGGAAAACAGACCAGCCGCACCTTGTCGTCCAGCAGGTTTTCCAGATCGGCCGGGTTCAGCGCGCCGGTCTCGGGGTGGATCTGCCATTCGCGGATCTCGATCCCGTCCTCGGCCAGGCGCCGCCAGGGGCCGGAATTGGCCTCGTGATCCTGGTTGGTGACCACGATTGCCTCGCCCGGCTTCATCCATTGCCGAAACGCCTGCGCCAGCACATAAGTGTTTTGCGTGGTCGAAGGACCAAAGCTGAGCTCGTCAGTGTCAACGCCCAACAGGGCCGCCATGCGCATACGCGCCTCGTCCATCTCCTCGCCCGCCAGACGGCTGGCCTCATACGGGGCATAGGGCTGCACCTTGCGCTGGGTGTAGAACCGCGTCAGCCGGTCCAGCACCGGCTTGCAGGTATAGGACCCGCCCGCATTCTCGAAAAAAGCCTGTCCCTGCAGGCTCGGCTCGGCAAAGGCCGGAAACTGCGCCCGCACGAAATCGATATCCAGAGTGCCCATCACACTGTCCTTCCCTTGTCATGCACGATGGTTCCAGAGGTCTGCCCGCGCATGACACCGGACATCTCCGACAACATGGCAGGTCTTCCAGCCAGCCACGGGCGGCCGCGGCAGTTCGAATGCGCACACCGAACGGCGACAGTTAGCCTTGGCCAGTCGCACGGGTCAAGGTGTGTATCCCCGTGGCGGTTATACGCGACCGACAACAAAAAAGGGCCCCGGATCGCCCGAGGCCCTTTAGCTCAGACCATGAACCGCGTCACTTGCGGCGGCGTTCGTTCACCAGTCCGATGAAGATCGACACGCACATCAGAACCAGCACGATCGCAAAGGGGAACCCGGTTGCGATGGCCGCGGCCTGCAGGGCGCCCAATCCGCCGCCCAGCAGCAGAACGATTGCGATGGCGCCTTCCAGAACGCACCAGAACACGCGCTGCGCGGTCGGAGCGTCGGTCTTGCCGCCGGCGGTGATCGTGTCGATCACCAGCGAGCCGGAATCCGAACTGGTCACGAAGAACACGACCACCAGAACGATACCGACGAAAGACAGAAGGCCGGCCATCGGGAAGGCTTCGAACATCTTGAACATCTTCAGCTCCAGCGCCGCATCCGTCAGGGCCTGACCGCTGCCCGACATCACCTGATCCAGTGCCGCGCCGCCGAACACGCTCATCCACAGCGCACCGACAAGGGTCGGGATCAGGATCACGCAGGTCACGAATTCGCGGATGGTGCGCCCGCGCGAGATGCGTGCGATGAACATGCCCACGAAGGGCGACCACGAGATCCACCAGGCCCAATAGAAAGCCGTCCAGCCTTGCATGAAATTGGTGTCCTCACGCCCGATCCAGTTCGACAGCGCCGGCAGCGCTTCGACATAGGCGATCATGCTTTCGAAGAATCCCGTCAGGATGACCATCGTGGGACCCACGACCAAAACCAGCAACAGCAGAAGTGCGGCCAGGATCATGTTGGCCTCGGACAGGCGCTTGACCCCCTTGTCCAGACCCGCAACGACGGAAACCAGCGCAAAGGCGGTGATCAAGACGATCAGAAACACCTTCATCCCGTCGGTCACCGGAACGCCGAACAGATAGTTCAGCCCCGCCAGCGCCTGCGTCGCCCCCAACCCCAGCGAGGTCGCTAGCCCGAAAATCGTGGCAAACACCGCCAGAACGTCGATGACATGGCCCAGCGGACCCCAGGTCGCCTCGCCGAACAGCGGGTAGAAGACCGACCGCATTGTCAGGGGCAGCCCGCGGTTGAAGCTAAAGAAGGCCAGCGCCAGCGCGACGATCGCATATACGGCCCAGGGGTGCATCCCCCAGTGAAAGATCGTGGCGGCCATAGCCAGTTCACGCGATGCCTCAGGGTCGTTCAACGCGGCGCCCAGCGGCGCCCAGTCGGTGCGCGCGCCGTCCTCTCCCACGGCCATACCGCCCAGCGACGACCCGTAATGCGAGATCGGCTCGGCCACGCCCCAGAACACCAGCCCGATGCCCATGCCTGCGGCGAACAGCATCGAAAACCAGCCGGCATAGCTGTAATCGGGCCGTGCGTCCGGGCCACCCAGTCGGATCGACCCATAGGGCGTAACGATCAGCAGCAGCGAAAACACCACGAAGATGTTGGCCGCAACCATGAACACCCAGTCAAAGCGGCTGGTCAGCGCCGGCCGCAGCCAGCCGAAGAACTCCGTGGCCTGTTCGCGGAACACCAGCGAAAAGAACACGAAAGCGATGATGGTCAGGCCCGAGACCGCAAAGACCGGGTTGTGGATATCCAACCCCATGATCTGGATATTGTCCTGGCCGACCTCATAGTCGGTTTCCGTATTGTCGGACATTCTCTCTCCTCCCGATGTTGCTGCCCCTGTCTGCACGGAAGACCCGCCGCGACGGTCTTTCGCGAAAGACCGTCCACCGAGCAAAAACGACTGCCTTCAGGAATTTTCGCAAAAAAACACGGTTTCCGTCCGTAAAAAGGCAAGACCGCGCCGCCAGTGGGCGCGAGCCACAGCTCGTGAATCCAAGTCGTTACGGGCGTGAAACCGCCGGGTCAGCCCTGAACCTTGGTATAGGTTCCCTCACCCGCCAGGATACCGCGGAACCCGCCTGGCTCGTCCAGACCGAAGACGATCAGCGGCAAGTTATTGTCGCGCGCCAGCGCGATGGCCGAGGCATCCATCACCTTCAACCGCTTGGCCAGCACGTCGTCATAGGTGACCGTGTCATAGCGCACCGCGTCGGGATGCGCCTTGGGGTCCTTGTCATAGACGCCGTCGACGCCGTTCTTGCCCATGAAGATCGCTTCGCAGGCCATTTCGTTGGCGCGCAGCGTCGCTGCGGTATCGGTGGTAAAATACGGGTTTCCGGTGCCGGCGGCAAAGATGCAGACCCGTTTCTTTTCCAGGTGCCGCACCGCGCGGCGACGGATGTAGGGTTCGCACACCTCGTCCATCCGAATGGCCGAGATCACCCGCGTAAACACGCCCAGCCCCTCGAGCGCGGACTGCATCGCCAGCGCGTTCATCACCGTGGCCAACATGCCCATGTAATCGGCCGTCGTCCGTTCCATCCCCTGGGCCGAGCCCGACAGGCCGCGAAAGATGTTGCCGCCGCCGATAACCATGCAGATCTCGACGCCCAGGTCATGAACCGACTTCACCTCTTGCGCGATCCGCTGCACGGTGGGCGGATGCAGGCCAAAGCCCTGGTCGCCCATCAACGCCTCGCCCGAGATCTTCAGCATCACGCGATTGTAGGTTGTCTTTGGGGTTTCTTCGGTTGTGGTGGCGGGAGAAAGGGTCATGTTGCGCTCCGGGGTGGCACGGGTTTGTTTTCCGGCGCAAAATGAAGCAAAACCCCCGCGGGTTCAATGCGGATGGTCGGACAATGGCGCAATCGGACAGGACAGGAAACGCAACGACCGCGATCGCGGACCGGCTCCCCCCCGTTCCCGAGGGTAAACCGGTTCTGATCGCGGGCCCCACGGCGTCGGGGAAATCGGCGCTGGCGCTGGCCGTGGCCGAAAGGTTCGGAGGGGTCATCGTCAATGCCGATGCCAGCCAGGTCTATGACTGCTGGCGGGTCATCTCGGCCCGCCCGTCGGCCGAAGAGGAAGCCCGCGCGCCGCACGCCCTTTATGGGCATGTGCCCTACGATGAAACCTATTCGGCCGGGCAATGGCTGCGCGAGGTTACCCCGTTGTTGTCGGGCGACCTGCGTCCGATCATCGTCGGCGGAACGGGGCTGTACTTCAAGACGCTGACCGAAGGCATGGCCGAAATTCCGCCGACCCCTGCCGCGATCCGCACGCAGGCTGACGCGATGCCCCTGCCCGACTTGCTGGCCGAGGTGGACCCGCGCACGCGCGCACGCCTCGACACCCACAATCGCGCGCGCGTGCAAAGGGCTTGGGAAGTCGAACGCGCCACCGGTCGCAGCCTGGCCGATTGGCAGGCCGAAACGCCGCCGCCGGTGCTTCGGCTGGATCAGGCCGTACCGATCGTGGTCGATGTCGATAAAGCCTGGCTGCTGGATCGGATCAACCGGCGGTTCGACCAGATGCTGGCCACCGGCGCCCTATACGAGGTGGCGGCGATGCGGGACCGGTACGACCCGTCGCTTCCATCCTGCAAAGCAATCGGTGTTCCCGAACTGATGGCCTACGTGACGGGCGACCTCACACTGGACCAGGCCCGCGAGAAAGCGACGATTGCGACACGGCAATACGCTAAACGTCAGCGGACCTGGTGCCGGTCGCGCATGAAGGACTGGCATAAAGTCGACCTGAGCGACTGAGACAACCCGGCGCCGGCCCCTATCACCAGTATATTTTCATTTCTTTTCAGTGCCTTAAGCCGAATTATCACCCTTTGGCCCGCACTAAACAGAATCACCCGGGTGATTTTGGGTGTCACTCTTGGACTTGCCCGGCAGAGTGTGGCGGGGTAACCGGTGTCTTTGCTCTGAAATGTCGTTTTTGAACATCTGATGACGATTTCGAACATTGACCTTGATCGGATTCTGGTGCCGAATGTTCGTATGGGGATGATCTGCGCTCAGAAAAATTCACGGAAACGCCGCAAACGGCTCAGTTCGAATGCGACGGTTTCCAGTAACGAAAAAACAAATCTCACAGGGAGACTTTCATGGAAATCAAGACATTGACCGGCGCACCGGTACACTGGGCGGCGGACATGCACGCCCGGGAATACCAGGAAGGCAAGCTGAGCCGCCGCGAGTTTCTGACGCGCACGACCAGCCTCGGCGTCACTGCTGCTGCAGCCTACGGCATGATCGGGCTGTCCGCCCCGGCCAAGGCGGCCGGCGAGGACGCCAAGCAGATGGGCGGCACGCTGCGCGTTCAGATGGAGGTGCGCGCCCTCAAGGATCCGCGCACCTATGACTGGTCGCAGATCGCGAATGTTACCCGCGGCACGCTGGAATACCTGGTCGAGTACAACTCGGACGGCACTTTCCGCGGCATGTTGCTGGAGGGCTGGGAAGTCAACGACGACG
The DNA here is from genome assembly GCF_059613045.1 of Ruegeria sp. BHSC037. Lineage (NCBI taxonomy): Bacteria > Pseudomonadati > Pseudomonadota > Alphaproteobacteria > Rhodobacterales > Roseobacteraceae > Ruegeria > Ruegeria sp. BHSC037. Next base: position 254,940 of record NZ_JBXWRT010000005.1, on the reverse strand, counting down.
CCACCGAGTACACGCTGAAGGTCCGCAAGGGCGTCAAGTGGAACAACGGTGACGATTTCACTGCCGACGACGTCGCCCGCAACATCGCGCGCTGGTGTGACAAGAGCTCGGAAACCAACTCGATGGCCGGCCGTTTCGCCACGCTGATCGACGCAGATACCGGTCAGGCGATCGAAGGTGCGATCGAGGTGGTGGATTCTCACACCGTCAAGCTGAACCTGCCGAATTCGGACATCTCGCTGATCCCGGGCATGGCGGACTACCCGGCCGCAATTATCCACAGCTCGTTCAGCGAGACGGACCTGACCAACAACGTGGGCACCGGCCCCTACCTGATCGAGAGCCTCGAAGTCGGCGTAAAGGCCGTGCTGGTGCGCAACGAAAACCACACTTGGTGGGGCGAGGACGTGTTCGGCCGCCCAGCGCTGGACCGTATCGAGTATATCGACTACGGCACCGATCCGTCGGCCTGGCTGGCGGCGCTGGAATCCGACGAAGTCGACATGCTGTACGAATCGGTCGGTGAATTCATCGATGTGATGGACGGCCTCGGCTATGTCAAATCCGAGGTCGTCACGATGAACACCATCGTGATCCGCCCGAACCAGCTTGCGGAAGTGGACGGCAAGAAGGTCTATGCCGACAAACGTGTGCGTCAGGCGTTGCAGATGGCCGTGGACAACTCGGTCTGCCTCGAGCTTGGCTACGGTGGTCGCGGCTCGCCCGCGGAAAACCACCACGTTGGTCCGATCCACCCGGATTACTACGAACTGCCGCCGCAAAAAGTTGACCCGGAAGGCGCGCGCAAGCTGATGGAAGAGGCCGGCATGGCCGATTTCGAGCACGAGTTGATCTCGATCGACGACGACTGGCGCCGCAACACCACCGATGCGGTCGCAGCCCAGCTGCGCGACGCCGGCATCAAGGTCAAGCGGACTGTTCTGCCCGGCAACACGTTCTGGAACGACTGGGCGAAATACCCGTTCAGCTCGACCAACTGGAACCACCGTCCGCTTGGCGTGCAGATCTGGGCGCTGGCCTATCGCAGCGGAGAGGCCTGGAACGAATTCGGCTGGGCGAACCCCGAGTTCGACGCCCTGCTGACCGAGGCCCTGGCCATTGCCGATGCCGACAAGCGCCGCGAAATCGTGGCCAAGGGCGAAGCGATGATCCAGGAGGAAGGCGTTACCATCCAACCCTACTGGCGGTCGCTGTATCGCCACATGAAGGAAGGTCTGGTGGGCACCGACATGCATGTGTCGTTCGAACACCATCACTACAAATGGGGTTGGGCGGCCTGAGCCCGACCTGAACCCTGCTGGGGCGCCCGAATGCGGGCGCCCCTTTCCAGCCGCAGACACACCGACACGGGGTCGGAACGTCCGAGGCCAGGCAATGGTCCACTGATCTGCGGAAAACCCGAACAACAGGGGCCAACATGGGACTCTTCATCCTCCGACGATTGGGCGTGATGCTGCTGACGGCGCTGTGCCTGACCTTCGTGGTCTTCTTCCTCACGAACCTCTATCCGAACCTGGAAAAACTGGCCAAGACACAGGGCAACCAGCGCATGTCGGACGAACAGGTCGTCTCGTGGCTGGAAAATCGTGGCTATATGCAACCCACGCTGGTCAAGTACGGCCAGTGGCTTGGGGTGATCCCGGGATTCACGAACACTTTGGATGACGGGCAATTCGTGGGCACCTGCGCCCGCCCCGGATCGACCCCGGACACGACCCCCCGTTATTGCGGCGTTCTTCAGGGCGATTGGGGCTATTCGACCGTGTTCAAGGAAGAGGTGGGGACGATTGTCGCCAAACGCCTGGGCAACACCGGGTACCTGATGTTCTGGGTGCTGCTGCTGATGGTGCCAACCGCGCTGCTGGTGGGCGTTCTGGCCGGCATGCGCGAAGGGTCAGCGCTGGACCGGTCGCTGTCCACCTTCTCGATCATCACCACGGCCACGCCGGAATATGTTTCGGGCGTGATCTTCATCGCCATCTTCACCTCGTCCACCGTGGGTCTGAAATGGTTCAAGGGCACGGCCACGCAGGCCATGGACAACCCGACATTCGAGAATTTCTTTCTGCCGGTGCTGACCATCGCCCTGTACGGAATGGGGTATATCGCGCGGATGACCCGCGCCTCGATGACCGAGGTGATGACGGCGCAGTACATCCGCACCGCGCGGCTCAAGGGTGTATCCTTTTCCAACATCGTCCTGAAACACGCGCTGCGCAACGCGCTGATCGCGCCCTTCACCGTCATCATGCTGCAGTTCCCGTGGTTGCTGAACGGCGTCGTGATCGTCGAGACCCTGTTCAACTACAAGGGCTTTGGCTGGGCGCTGGTGCAGGCCGCGGGCAACAACGACATCCAGCTGCTGCTGGCGATCTCGGTCGTGTCGGTCTTCGTGGTGCTGGTGACGCAGCTGATCTCGGATATCGGCTATGTCTACCTCAACCCACGCATCCGCATTTCATGAAGGAGGATAGACCATGGAACCTCTGAGCTGGACTGGCTCTATCGCCTTTCTGAACCCGATCCTGACAATCGCTCTGGCTGCACTGGCCGTCTCGGTCCTGGCCTGGATCCTGGCCAGTATCGTGCTGCCTGAACCCCAGGTGACCGTGAACGCGGATGGCACCGTCAGTTCTGGTGGCGGGCTGCGCAGCCTGGTCGAAACCGCGCTGTGGTATTCCTTCCTGGCCAGCATCGCGACGGTCGTCGCTTATCTGCTGCTGGGCGTATTCCTGGGAACCGGAGCCGGCATCGTCGGCGCCGTCGCGCAGCAATTCCTGCCGGTCTGGGTGTCGCTGATCATCCTGTTCGCGATGTCGGTCGCCTTCAAGCGGCGGCTGGGCCTGTATGGCAAGCTGTTCGACAGCCCGATCGGCATGATTGGCTTTGCCCTGGTCATGTTCTGGGTGTTCACCGGCATTTTCGGCGCGCTCGACCTGATCGTGACCCATGACCCGCTGGTGCAGTTGTCGGGGATGAAGAACAAGGTGCCCGGCACCCCCCTGCCCAACCCCGAGGAAGGGCAGTTCGCCTGGTACCTTCTGGGCGGCGACAACCTGGCCCGCGACGTGTTCAGCCGCATGGTCAAGGGCGCGTGGATCGTCGTGCAGATCGCGCCGCTGGCCACGATGTTCGCCTTCATGGTCGGCATCACGCTGGGCCTGCCGGCGGGGTACTATGGCGGACGCCTGGATACGTTCCTGTCGTTCCTCGCCAACCTGATCCTGGCCTTCCCGGTGATCCTGCTGTTCTATCTGCTGGTGACCCCGGAAATCGTGGCGACCGGCGTGCCGAACTATATGGCCGCTGTGCTGTTCATCTTTCCGATCTTGTTCATCGCGGTGCTCCTGAACTCGCGCTACTATACCCGCCCGAACTTTCGAACGCCTCTGCTGATCGGGGTGCTGGGGATCGCGATCTGGCTGTACCTGTCACTGATTTCGACCGGAGGCCACGTCATCAACACTGACGCCTACAGCATCTGGGGGTTGCCGACCTATCTGGATCTGTTCGACATTCCGGGCGGGATATTGGTCGTGTTCGTATCGGTTGTCTTCGTCAACTCGCCCACGGTGTTCCGCATCGTGCGCGGCCTGGCCATGGACATCAAAACGCGCGACTATGTGGCGGCCGCCCAGACGCGCGGCGAAGGCCCCTGGTACATTATGCTGTGGGAAATCCTGCCCAATGCGCGCGGGCCGCTGATCGTCGATTTCTGCCTGCGCATCGGTTACACGACCATCCTGTTGGGGACCTTGGGGTTCTTTGGGTTGGGCCTGCCGCCAGAAAGCCCGGATTGGGGGTCAACCATCAACGAAGGGCGCAAGCTGCTGTCGATCTATCTGCACCCGGCCCTGCCGCCGGCGCTGGCGCTGTTGTCGCTGGTTCTGGGCTTGAACCTGCTGGCGGACGGCCTGCGCGAGGAAAGCCTGAAGGACTGACGTGAACGCAGCCGGGGGGCCAGCCCCCCGCACCCCCCGGGATATTTTGAGCCAGAGAAAGGGAAACCGGACTTTGGCGAGGAGCGAAGAAATGAGCAAACTTGCAGATCATGACGGGCCAATCCTGGAAATCGAAAAACTGTCGATTTCATTCTTTACCCGCCTACGGGAAATTCCGGCCGTGATGGATTTTTCGGTTTCCGTGATGCCCGGCGAGGCGGTGGGGCTGGTCGGGGAATCCGGCTGCGGCAAGTCGACCGTTGCGCTGGGCGTGATGCAGGATCTTGGCAAGAACGGCCGTATCGTCGGAGGCACCATCAAGTTCAAGGGCCGCGATCTGAGCGAGATGAGTGCCGAGGAGTTGCGCGACATCCGCGGCAACGAGATTGCGATGATCTATCAGGAGCCGATGGCTTCGCTGAACCCGGCGATGAAGATCGGCAAGCAGCTGATGGAAGTACCGATGATCCACGAAGGGGTCAGCAAGGAAGAGGCCTATGCCCGCGCGCTGGAAGTGGTGACCGACGTGCGCCTGCCCGACCCCGAACGGATGCTGAACAGCTTTCCGCATCAACTTTCTGGCGGCCAGCAGCAGCGCATCGTGATCGCGATGGCGCTGATGTCGAAACCGGCACTGCTGATCCTCGACGAACCGACAACCGCGCTGGACGTGACCGTTGAGGCCGCCGTGGTGGAACTGGTCAAGGACCTGGGCAAGAAATACGGCACCTCGATGCTGTTCATTTCGCACAATCTGGGCCTGGTGCTGGAGACCTGCGACCGTTTGTGCGTGATGTATTCCGGCGAGGCGGTCGAACGGGGCTCGATCCATGACGTGTTCGACGAGATGCAGCACCCGTATACGCAGGCCTTGTTCCGCTCGATCCCCCTACCCGGCGCGGACAAGAACGCGCGCCCGCTGGTCGCGATTCCGGGCAATTTCCCCTTGCCGCATGAACGTCCGCGGGGCTGTAATTTCGGACCGCGCTGCGACTATTTCGAAGAGGGGCGTTGTGACGCGCAAGACATCCCGATGTTCCCGGTGCCGGGGAATGACCGTCACCACACGCGCTGCCTCAAGTTCCAGGAGATCGACTGGAACGCCCCGGTTACCGTGGCGGAGCAGAAGGAAAAAGCGCCCATCGGTCAGACCGTTCTGAAGATCGACAACCTCAAGAAATATTATGAAGTCGCCGCAAATGCGCTGTTCGGTGGCGGCGAGAAGAAAGTGGTGAAGGCCAACGAGACCCTGAGTTTCGAGGCCCGCGAGTCTGAGACTCTGGCCATTGTGGGCGAGTCGGGCTGCGGCAAATCCACCTTTGCCAAGGTGCTGATGGGGCTGGAAACGGCGACAGACGGGCAAATCCTGCTGGACAACCGCAACATCGAAGATCTGCCGATCGAAGAGCGGGATACGAAAACCATCGGCGAAGTCCAGATGGTGTTCCAGAACCCCTTTGACACGCTGAACCCGTCGATGACGGTGGGGCGACAGATCATCCGCGCGCTGGAAATCTTCGGCGTCGGCAATTCCGAGGCCGAGCGCAAGCAACGGATGCTGGAGTTGCTGGATCTGGTGAAGCTGCCCCGGGCCTTTGCCGACCGGATGCCACGGCAACTGTCGGGTGGCCAGAAGCAAAGGGTTGGCATTGCGCGTGCCTTTGCCGGAGATGCGCGAATCGTCGTCGCAGACGAGCCGGTTTCGGCGCTGGATGTTTCGGTGCAGGCCGCGGTAACCGACCTGCTGATGGAAATCCAGCGCGAGCACAAGACGACACTGTTGTTCATCAGCCACGACCTGTCGATCGTCCGCTACCTCAGCGACCGCGTGATGGTGATGTATCTAGGCCATGTGGTCGAACTGGGCACCACTGATCAGGTGTTCTCGCCCCCCTATCACCCCTATACCGAGGCATTGCTGAGCGCGGTTCCGATCGCCGATACCTCGGTCGAGAAAGAGCACATCGTGCTCGAGGGGGATATTCCATCGGCGATGAACCCGCCGCCGGGATGTCCGTTTCAGACGCGCTGCCGGTGGAAATCCGAAGTCCACGGGGGCCTGTGCGAACAGCAGGTTCCGCCGGTCAAAACTTTGTCCGAGGGGCACCAGATCAAGTGCCATCTGGCCGAGGACATTCTTGCCAGAATGCAGCCGGTCATCAAGATCGCTGCTGAATGACGTACGCGGTCTTCGACGGGTTGGGGCCGTCCACTGGACGGTCCAGACCAATTGCCGCGAGTGATGGGGTTTTCAGCCGCCCCAGATGGCCTTCACATAGTTCCGGGTCTCTGCATAAGGTGGAATACCGCCGTGCTTTTCCACCGCCTTCGGCCCCGCATTGTAAGCGGCCAGTGCAAGGCGCCATGACCTGAATTTCTTGTACTGCCAGTACAGGTAGCGCGCGCCGCCTTCCAGGTTCTGCTTGGGGTCGTGCGGGTCCACGCCCAGCAGGCGCGCGGTCTGCGGCATCAGCTGCGCCAGCCCCAAAGCGCCCTTGTGGGACCGGGCATGCGGGTTCCATCCGCTTTCCTGCTGGACCAGCCGCAGGAACAGCTCTTCGGGGACGTTGTGCATGCGGGCGGCCTGGCGCGCCAGAGCCAGATACTGCCCCTTGTACTTGCCGTCATACCGTTTGCCGAACTTTCCCTGCGCCGATTTGGGTTTGAGACGCTCGCTGTCGCGGTATTGGCTGGCGGCGCGACTGTCCAGCACCTTGGCCTGCTTGAGAAAGATATCCCTGCGGTTCTTGGTCGAAAGAACATCCGCACCCGACGGAACAGAAGTCAGCGCAAGGAAGACAACCAAAAAACCAGTCAACACATACCGCATTCAAGCAAATCCCGCCCGTTCTGCCATCAGATTGAGTATAGGTATTTCAAGCCGAAATGAAAGCTTGGTTAATCGCGGGTGGAAATTCAAACCTAAGGCTCCACGATCATCCGTGTTCCAACCCGCGCGCGGGGGGTATAGGGTTCGGGTGAACACCGCGCGAGATTCGCGCCCCAACCCGCAAGACAGGATACGAGGAAAAACATGGCAGGTTCAGTCAACAAGGTCATTCTGATCGGCAATCTCGGGCGTGACCCCGAGGTTCGGTCGTTTCAGAACGGAGGCAAGGTCTGCAACCTGCGCATCGCCACGTCGGAAACCTGGAAAGACCGCAATACGGGCGAGCGCCGCGAACGGACCGAGTGGCACTCGGTCGCGATTTTCAACGAGGGCCTGGTCCGGGTGGCCGAGCAATACCTTCGCAAGGGGTCAAAGGTTTACGTCGAAGGCCAGTTGCAGACCCGCAAATGGCAGGATCAGTCCGGTCAGGACCGGTATTCGACCGAGGTCGTTCTGCAAGGGTTCAATTCGACCCTCGTCATGCTGGATGCCCGCGGAGAAGGCGGCGGCGGCGGTTACGGTGGTGGCCAGTCCGGCGGTTACGGAGACCCCTATGGCGCACCGATGGGCGGCAGTTCACCAGCCCCGGCCTCGGGCGGGATCGACGACGACGAGATCCCGTTCTGATCTGACGGAGCCAGAAAATGACATGGTCCTTCGCCGTCGGTCGTCTGCTTGGCTCGGAGCTGAGGGTCCATGTCACGTTCTTCATTCTGTTGGCCTGGGTCGGCTTCGCGGCCTATGCCGAGGGCGGCCTGCCCGCCGCATTTGACAACATCCTGTTCGTTCTGGCGCTGTTTGCCTGCGTGGTCGCCCATGAATTCGGCCACGCGCTGATGGCCCGCCGCTATGGCATCCGCACGCCGGACATCACGCTTCTGCCGATCGGCGGGCTGGCCCGGCTGGAGCGGATGCCGGAAAAGCCCATGCAGGAAGTTGCCGTTGCGCTAGCCGGGCCGGCGGTGAACATCGTGATCTGGCTGGTGCTGGTGGGTCTGGGTGCGGGCATTCAGATGGATGTAATGGCCCATATCGACTCGGCGCGCGTCGATCTGTTCAGCCGGCTGGCGTATGTGAACCTTTTCTTGGCGGTATTCAATCTGATCCCGGCCTTTCCGATGGATGGTGGCCGGGTGTTCCGGGCGCTGCTGTGCCTAAAGATGGACCGGGTCAAGGCCACGCGGGCTGCTGCCTCGGCCGGTCAGATCGTGGCGGTGGGTTTCGGCTTTCTGGGGCTTAGCACCGGAAACCCGATCCTGGTCCTGATCGCGGTGTTCGTCTTCATCGCCGCCAATGCCGAGAGCCAGGATGTCGAGATGCGCTCGATCGCGCGCCGAGTTCTGGCCCGCGACGCGATGATCACCGAGTTCCACGCACTGACGCCGCAGGACACGCTGGGTACGGCCGCGCAGGCCGTGATCCAGACCACCCAGCACGAGTTTCCGGTGCTGGGCCCCGACGGGCAACTGCTGGGCTTCGTGACGCGCAACCGGTTGTTCGCAGCCCTCGCCGGCGAACACCCCCGGTCCGAACCGGCCACATCGGTCATGGAGACCGAGATTCCCATCGTATCGCCAGCCGGCGGGCTCGAGGCAGTGCTAGACGGGTTGCATGGCGGCGCTCCGGCGGTGGCCGTGTGCACCAGAGCGGGGCAGATGGTCGGGTACATAACCCGCGAAAACATCGGCGAACTGATGGTAATCCGGGGACGCTGAGACCGTCAGCAGGTGGCCAGCGCATCCTCGAGCACGGACAAAACCGCATCGCGCGGCACGTCCGAAGTCACGAAGGCCTGCCCGATTCCGCGCGCCAGAATGAACCGCAACTGACCGTCCACCACCTTCTTGTCCTGGGCCATCAGATCGACCAGCGCCCCCGCCCCCGGCAAATCGCCGGGAATGTCGGCGAGGTCAGTCTTCATCCCCATCGCGCGCAGATGCGCCCGAACGCGGCTGGGGTCTTCCTGCGAACACATGCCCAGGCGCGCCGACAGTTCGAAGGCCAAGGCACAGCCGATGGCCACGCCCTCGCCATGCAGCAACCGGTCGGAATAGCCGGTCGCGGCCTCGAGCGCGTGGCAGAAGGTATGGCCCAGATTCAGCAACGCCCGGTCGCCCTGTTCGGTCTCGTCGCGCGCGACGATGTCGGCTTTCATCTGCACCGAGCGCGTCACCGCCTGAACCCGGGCCGCCATGTCGCCCTCGGCCAACGCGGGGCCGTTGCGTTCCAGCCATTCAAAGAATTCGGCATCGCCCAGCAGCCCGTATTTCACGACCTCGCCATAGCCCGCCAGAAAATCCCGCGCCGTCAAGGTGCCCAGAACCGAGGTATCGGCCAGCACCAGCGACGGCTGGTGGAAGGCGCCGATCAGGTTCTTGCCTTGCGGGGCGTTGATGCCGGTTTTGCCGCCCACCGAACTGTCGACCTGCGCCAGCAGAGAGGTCGGGATCTGCACGAACCGCACCCCCCGGCGAAGCACGGCAGCGGCAAACCCGGCCAGATCGCCGATCACCCCGCCGCCAAAGGCTACGACGACATCACGGCGCTCGACCTTTTCGGCCAGCAGCCATTCGACCGCGCGTTCGAAATGGGGCCAACTCTTGGTTGCCTCACCCGGCGGCAGCGCCAGGGCAGTCATCTCGACACCGGCCGCGGCCAGCCCGGCACGCAGCGCGTCCAGATGCAGCGTGGCAACCGTTTCATCCGTCAGTACCGCCACACGCGGGCGGGGCAACAGCGGCCTGATCCGCATCCCGGCCTGCGCCAGCAGGTCCGGCCCGATTTCCACGTCATAGGACCGTTCGGCCAGATCAACGAATACGGTTTGATGCATCTACTTCAGTTCCAGAACGTCAGGGCGCGTCGCCAGTTTCTCCAAGACCCGGTCCACCATGTCCTCGATCGCAGTTTCGCCATCCGAGTCCACGACCAGATCGGCCTGTTGGTAAAGCGGAACGCGTGCTTGGTACAAGGCGCTCAGCGTCGCATGCGGATCGGGGGTGCGCAGCAGCGGCCGTGTGTCCTTGTGGCGGACGCGGTTCCACAGCACCTCCAGATCGGCCCTCAGCCAGACCGACACGCCGCGCTCTGATATCATCCTGCGGTTCGCCTCGGACAGGAAGGCGCCGCCGCCAGTCGACAGAATGCCTTTCTGCTCGTCCAGCAACCGGCCGATGACCTGGCTTTCCTTGGCCCGAAAGAATGCCTCGCCATCGCGCTCGAAGATCTCGGGAATGGTCATGTTGGCGGCCGATTCGATCTCGGCATCACTGTCCAGGAACGGCACACCCAGCCGCGCGGCCAGCGCCCGGCCCACCGCCGTCTTGCCAGCGCCCATCATGCCGACCATAACCACCGTTTTGTGCAGGTCATAGGCCGGCCGGACCGATGCCGGCGATGCGTTATGCTTAATTTCGCTCATTTCCCCGTGAATGACGTGATCTTGGAAAAAATGCCAGTTATAACTTGGCCAAAATCAAAATTTGAGGCAGCGTTTCGCCATGGGCCGTCTGATCAAACTCCTCCTGTACCTCATCTGCCTGAGTTTCATCGGGCTGGTAGCTTATGCCTATCTGGGGCCGTTTTTCGGCGCGGATTTCTCGGCCCCGCAAAGCGAAATCAGCGAACCGGTCATCCTGAATGTGGACTAGGGCCGCGGCGGTGACGATTGCCCTGGCCGGGCAGGTCGCCGCACAGACGACCGAGCCGCTGTCGGCGATCGACTGGCTGAAGGAACCGGGCGACCTGCTACCGGGAACGGTGATGCTCGAACCTCCGGTGGCCGATGCGGTGGCGGACCCGCAGATCCATGTAACTCCGCTCGAGGCGCTGTCGCAGCCACTGGGGTTGGTGGATGCCTCGGTGACGGGACTGCCGGTGGATCTGTGGCGCCCAAGCGACCCGGCCCGCCTAGCCCGACTGATCGGGCAAGTTCCGGTGAAATCCAGCCCGGCCATGCAAAAGCTGATGTTCACCTTGCTGCTGACCGAAGCCCGCGCGCCGTCGGGCGGCGCGGATCCTGACACCCTGCTGCTGGCGCGACTGGATCGCCTGTTCCAGTTGGGGGCGGCCGACCCTGCGCAGGCGCTGGTGCAACAGGCCGGGCCGGCGGCTTCACCGGACCGGTTTCGCCGCTGGTTCGACACGACCTTGCTGACCGGCGACGAGGACCGCAGCTGTACCGCGCTCATCGCGCAACCCGGCCTGTCCCGTGACTACCGCGCCCACATTTTCTGCAAGGCACGCCGCGGTGACTGGGCCTCGGCCGCGCTCATGCTCGAGGCCGCCCACGCGCTCGAGATCCTGCCGACAGAAACGCTGGACCTGCTCGACCGGTTTCTAAGCCCCGAGATGTTCGAAGGCGCCCCCTATCTTCCGCAACCCCAGGACCCCGACCCGCTGACCTTTCGCCTGTTCGAGGCCATCGGCGAACGGCTGCCCACCGCGTCGCTGCCGCGCGCCTTTGCCAATGCCGATCTGCGCGACGTCGCCGGCTGGAAGGCCCAGATCGAGGCGGCCGAGCGCCTGACCCGCATCGGAGCGTTGACCCCCAACCACCTGCTGGGTCTCTATACCGAGCGCGCCCCGGCGGCCTCGGGCGCCGTCTGGGACCGCGTCGCCGCGGTACAGCGGTTCGAGGCCGCGCTGGACGGCGGCAAGCCGCAGGCCGTCGCGGATGCGCTGATCGCGGTCTGGGCGCAGATGGAAACCGTCGGGCTGCAGGTTCCCTTTGCCGAGCTGTTCGCGGACCGGCTAGTGCCCCTCCCCCTGCCCGGCGCCGAGGCCGAGAACCTGCGCTGGCGCATTCTGCTGCTGTCCGAGCTGTATGAAGACGCAGCCCAATCCGTGCCCGATGGGCCAACTGCCAATGCTTTTCTTGCCGCGCTGGCCCGGGGGATGCCCGATCAGGCCCCTTCGCCGTCGCCGCTGTCCGATGCGATCACCGAAGGCTTTGCCTGGGCCGCCCCGGTCCCGCCCGACCTGCAGACTATGCTGGATCAGAACCGGTTGGGCGAAGCGATTCTGGAAGCGATGCAGCTTTATGCCCAGGGCGCGCGCGGCAACCTGGTGGACTTGACCGCCGCCATCGCAACCTTCCGCAGGGTCGGGCTCGAGGATACCGCGCGGCGGGCGGCGCTGCAGCTGCTGATCCTGCAGGGGGTCTGACCGTGCCGGGGCCTGAAACGCCAGAGCTGTGGATCTCGGCCTTTCTCGAGGCGCAGGCCGCCGAGCTGGGCGCGGCAACCAACACGCTGCTGGCCTATGGGCGCGACTTGAAGGACTTCGCGGGATGGCTGAGCCGTCACGGCGCCGGATTTGCCCATGCCGACCAGACCCGGATCGAGGCCTATCTGATCGACTGCGATGCCGAGGGCCTGTCGCGCGCGACCCGGGCTCGCCGCCTGTCCGCCATCAAACAGCTGTACCGCTTCGCTTTCGAGGAGGGCTGGCGCGACACCAACCCCGCCATCCAGATCAAGGGACCAGGCCGGCAAAAGCGCCTGCCCAAGACGCTGGACGTGGCCGAGGTCGACCGCCTGCTGCAGGCCGCTCGCCAGACCGGCCGCACCCAAGCCGACCGGCTGCGCAACACATGCCTGATGGAGCTGTTGTACGCCACCGGCATGCGGGTAACCGAATTGGTTTCGCTGCCCGTATCCGCAGCGCGTGGCGACCCGCGGATGCTTCTGGTTCTGGGCAAGGGCGGCAAGGAACGGATGGTGCCCCTGTCGCCACCGGCCCGCGATGCGTTGGCCGCATGGCTGGCTGCGCGCGATGCGGCCGAGGAGGCGACCGTGGCCAAAGGCGGACAGAGGTCACGCTTTCTGTTTCCGTCGCGCGGCAAGTCCGGGCACCTGACCCGGCACAGGTTCTTCCTGCTGGTCAAGGAATTGGCGGTTCAAGGCGGTGTGTCCCCCGACAAGGTCACCCCGCACACGCTGCGGCACGCCTTTGCCACGCATCTATTGGCCAACGGGGCCGACCTGCGTTCGATCCAGACCCTGCTGGGCCATGCCGACGTGGCCACGACCGAGATCTACACGCATGTTCTGGACGAGCGGCTGTCGGAATTGGTGTTGCAACATCACCCCCTTGCCAGGAACGACACCGAGGACTAGGGGCTTCCCCTTGATCGCATGCCCCCGCGACCCCATAACCAAGGCGCGAAAACAATCATAGTGGAACGATGGACCCTGACCCTTCCCTTTTCGACAGCGCCTTCTGGATCACCACCGTCTCGATCCTGTTCCTGCTTGTGCTGTCCGGCTTCTTCTCTGGCTCGGAAACGGCGCTGACTGCGTCGTCTCGGGGCAAGCTGCGCGCGCAGGCCGACAAAGGATCGCGCGGTGCGCAAAAGGCGCTGGAAATCACCGACGACAACGAACGGCTGATCGGGTCGGTCCTGCTGGGCAACAACCTGGTGAATATCCTTGCGGCCTCGTTGGCGACGGCTCTGTTCACGCGGCTGTTCGGCGAAAGCGGCGTGGCGCTGGCTACGCTGGTCATGACCCTGCTGGTTCTGATCTTTGCCGAAGTTCTCCCCAAGACCTATGCGATCACCAATGCCGAAAAGGCCGCCGCTGCGGTCGCCCCGGTGATCGGTGTTGTCGTTACGGTGTTTTCGCCGGTGGTGGCCGCTGTCCGCCTTCTGGTGCGCGGGGTTTTGCGCCTGTTCGGTGTACGGATCGACCCGGACAGCCACATCCTTGCCGTGCGTGAAGAGATCGCCGGCGCCCTGCAACTGGGCCATTCCGAAGGCGTCGTCGAAAAAGAGGACCGCGATCGCATCCTGGGGGCGCTTGACCTCGGCGACCGCACGGTCGAGGAAATCATGCTGCACCGCTCGAATATCGAGATGATCGACGCCGATGCCGACCCCGAAGCGATCCTGAAACAGTGTCTCGAAAGCCGTCACACGCGCCTGCCGGTGTTCCGCGACCAGCCCGAAAACATCGTGGGTGTCGTGCATGCCAAAGACCTGTTCCGCGCCATGTACGCGCAGGCCGGCGGCGGCGAGGGCGGTGCCGAGCGACTGAAGTCATTCGACATCCTCAAAGTGGCCAACGCCCCGTATTTCGTGCCGGAAACCACCACTCTGGACGACCAAATGCGGGAATTTCTGCGCATGCACAGCCATTTTGCGCTGGTGGTCGATGAATACGGATCGCTTCAGGGGCTGATCACGCTCGAGGACATCCTCGAAGAAATCGTGGGCGAGATCGCGGACGAGTTCGACGTGGACGAAGATGTGACGATTACGCGCACCGAAGACGGTCAGTACCTGGTCGAAGGCTCGATGACCATCCGCGACCTGAACCGTGCGATGGACTGGAACCTGCCCGATGACGAGGCCAACACCATTGCCGGGCTGGTGATCCATGAGGCGCAGATGATCCCGACCGTTGGTCAGGTGTTCTCGTTCCACGGCTTCCGGTTCGAGGTCGTCGAACGCGAGGGCAACCGGATCACCTGGTTGAAGGTGCGGCCGCTCTGACGGACGGCCGGCGGAAACGACAAACTCGGTCGTTTTCGTGACAGATACCGTCGCGGCACCCCTGCACCTTCGGGCCAGACGCAAGGAGGTGCGGATGAAATCGACGTGTCAGGTTGCCGTGATCGGCGGTGGAGTTGTCGGGTGTTCGGTGCTGTATCACCTGACCAAACTGGGCTGGTCGGATGTGATGCTGCTGGAACGGTCGGAACTGACCAGCGGATCGACCTGGCACGCGGCGGGCGGGTTTCACACGCTGAACGGCGACACCAACATGGCCGCGCTGCAAGGCTATACCATCCGGCTGTATAAAGAGCTGGAAGAGATCACCGGCATGTCCTGCGGGCTGCACCATGTGGGCGGCATCACCTTGGCCGACAACCAGGACCGGTTCGACATGCTGCTGGCCGAGCGCGCCAAGCACCGCTTCATGGGGCTGGAAACCGAAATCGTCGGCCCGGACGAGATCAAGAAGATCGCCCCCATCACCAATACCGACGGCATCATCGGCGCGCTGTATGATCCGCTGGACGGGCACCTTGATCCCTCGGGCACGACCCATGCCTATGCCAAGGCCGCACGCATGGGCGGTGCCACCATCGAAACCCACTGCATGGTGCGCGAGACCAACCAGCGCCCCGACGGAACATGGGACGTTGTGACCGACAAGGGCACCATCCACGCCGAGCATATCGTCAACGCCGGCGGCCTCTGGGCGCGCGAGGTGGGCGCGATGGCGGGCATCTACTTCCCGCTGCACCCGATGGAGCATCAATACCTCGTCACCGACAACATCCCTCAGATCGAGGCGATCATCGACACGGGAGGCGAGCATCCGCACGTCATGGACCCGGCCGGCGAGAGCTATCTGCGGCAGGAGGGGCGCGGCCTTTGCATCGGCTTCTACGAACAGCCCTGCAAGCCTTGGGCGGTGGACGGCACCCCTTGGGATTTCGGCCACGAACTGCTGCCCGACGATTTCGACAAGATCATCGACAGTATCGAATTTGCCTATCGCCGTTTCCCGGTTCTGGCCGAGGCCGGGGTGAAATCTGTGATCCACGGCCCGTTCACTTTTGCCCCCGACGGTAACCCGCTGGTCGGGCCGGTGCCGGGCGTGCGCAACTACTGGTCGGCCTGCGGTGTGATGGCCGGGTTCAGCCAGGGCGGCGGCGTCGGTCTGACACTGGCGCAGTGGATGATCGAGGGCGAGCCCGAGCGCGACGTCTTTGCCATGGACGTGGCCCGGTTCGGCGACTGGATCACCCCGGGCTACACCCGCCCCAAGGTGATTGAGAATTATCAGAAGCGTTTCTCGGTCGCCTACCCGAACGAGGAACTGCCCGCCGCTCGGCCCAACCGCACCACGCCGATGTATGACATCTTCAGCGATCTGGGCGCGGTCTGGGGCCAGCAATACGGTCTGGAAGTGCCGAACTACTTCGCGCAAGAGGGCGAGCCCACCTATGAAACCCCCTCCTTCCGCCGCTCGGACGCCTTCGCGGCAACCGGCCGCGAAGTGCGCGCCGTGCGCGAGGGCGTCGGCATCAACGAGGTGCACAATTTCGGTAAATACCTAGTCACCGGCCCCCGTGCCCGCAACTGGCTGGATCGGATCATGGCGGGTCGCATCCCCAAGCCGGGCCGCCTGTCGCTGACCCCAATGCTGTCGCCCAAGGGCAAGCTGATCGGCGACTTCACGGTTTCTTGTCTGGGTGAGGAGGAATTTCAGCTCACCGCCTCATACGGCGCGCAGAACTTCCACATGCGCTGGTTCCAGATACATCAGGAAGACGGCGTAACCGTCGAAAATATCAGCGACAAACGCAACGGCTTCCAGATCGCCGGCCCCAAGGCGCGCGAGGTTCTGACCGCCTGCACCCGCGCCGATATCAGCGACATGCGCTTCATGGACGTGCGGCGGATGGTCGTCGGCATGACCGATTGTATCGTGCAGCGTGTCAGCTATACCGGCGACCTGGGGTTCGAGATCTACTGCGATCCGATGGCGCAGCGCCAGCTGTGGTGGACGCTGTGGCAGGCCGGGCAACCGCACGGCATCACCCCCTTCGGCATGCGCGCGATGATGAGCCTGCGGCTCGACAAGTTCTTCGGCTCGTGGATGCGCGAGTTCTCGCCCGACTACACGGCGGCCGAAACCGGGCTGGACCGTTTCATCGCCTTCAACAAACCCGCCGATTTCATCGGTCGCGCCGCTGCCGAGGCGGAACGCGCGACAGGCCCCGCGCGCAGATTGGTGGCCTTCGAGGTCGACGCCGACGACGCCGACGTGAACGCCTATGAACCGATCTGGCTGGACGGCAAGGTCGTGGGCTTCTGCACCTCGGGCGGTTACTCGCACCACACAGGCAAGTCGATCGCGATGGGCTTCCTGCCCACCGACCGCATCTCTGACGGAATGCAGGTGAAAATCGAGATCCTAGGCCAGATGCGCAAGGCCCGCGTGATCTCGACCCCGCCCTTCGACGCGGATGGCGCGCGCATGCGCGGGTGACAATGCCCGCGCCGCGCGTCATGGTGGCGGCATGAACACCATTCCCATCATCCTCCTTGCCGCTGGCCGATCCAGCCGCATGGGGGGGGCCGATAAGCTGATGCAGGAAATAGACAGCCAGCCCCTGCTGCGCCGGACGGCGGAAATCGCGCAGGCCGTGGCCCCGGTCATCGTGGCTCTGCCCCCGGCCCCGCACCCACGCCACGACGCACTGGCCGGACTGGATGTGCGCGTGGTTCCGGTCACCGACGCAGAGGAAGGCATGAACGCAAGCTTGCGCGCGGCCCTGAATCACTTACCCGATACAGCCGACGCCGCGATGATCTTGCTGGCCGACCTGCCGGACTTGACGGTCGACGATCTGGCAAAGGTGCTGCGCTCGGTCAGCGAAAACCCGGACTGCATGATCTGGCGCGGATCGGCAAGCGACGGCACCCCCGGTCACCCGGTGGTCTTCGCATCATCTCTGTTTCCGCAGTTGCGTTCATTGACCGGAGATTCCGGCGCGCAGAGTGTCGTCAGGGCCCATCGCGACAAAGTCCATATCGAACCCCTGCCGGGGACCCATGCCACCCGCGATCTGGACACGCCCCGGGACTGGGCCGACTGGCGAGCCGGTCGGCAGGCCAAAAACTAACACGGCCCGATCTTTTCAGACCGGGCCGGTTGCCCAAAAATGCAGGACTACCACTTTCACCTTTTCCGGAAACGCGCCCGACGCATCAGAAGATGAACGGACGTGGCTCTGCAGAACTGAAACAAGACCCCCTCGTTAACATGCCACTGGCATTCCCGGTAATCGAGATCTGCCTGAAGACACCCCCTTGATGTCTGTCAGGCCCCCTTTTTGGACAATTTCATCGTCACCGATCATTCGCTTCAAAACAATAAAAAATTCGTCGCAAGGCACAACAAGGCTCAATTTGACGTAGCGCCCGCACAGTATGAATCTCGGCCATGTTCTACCCATGGCAGAGTTGCGGAACTTGACCGGCCGAACTACCAGAGCGTTCAATCGTTCTGTCACGGGAGTGGGATTAAAAATAGTGTACTGAATGACATCAGATACTGAGCGACGTTTTCAAAGACATACAACCTAAGCGAGACTATCCAACTCATAACTCCGGCCTCGTCGCCGTTGTAGCCTCTGAGTGATCAATGCAACACTTTTCTACAATTAGCGCCCTTTTCGGCAACAATCCGACGATTCGCGCAGAATCGAATCCCGGAAAACCGCCTGCGCTCGTCGGGCATAGACCGCAAGAAAATGGCAGAATTAAGAAAATTTAACCATCAGGTCAGAAAACCCACAGGGCCGTCCTCCATCTTTCCGTCAAAGAAATGATCCTCTGCGACGAATCCAAGGAGCACAGTCGAGACATGAATACCCGCAAGCCCCTCTTGAACGCTTTCCGTACACCCCGTCTGTTTGGCGCGGCCGCTCTGAGCGCCGCCCTGCTGGCCGGGACCGCGATCCCGTCCCTGGCCGACGAGCGGGTGGCCGATCTGGTCGAATCCGTATCGCCCGCCGTCGTGACCATCATCGCGACGCAGGACGCCGCCCCGATGCCGGCCGGCAGCCCCAATTTCGATTTCGAAGGACATCCTTTTGGCGAATTCTTCAAGCGTTTCGGTGCCCCCGAAGGCATGGACATTCCGCGGCAGGGCCCCCGTCAGGGGCTGGGCTCCGGCTTTGTCATGGATGCTGATGGCTATATCATTACCAACAACCACGTCGTCGAGGGCGCCAGCAAGGTCACGGTGCGCCTGCATGACGACCGCAGCTATGAAGCCGAGATCATCGGGACCGACCCGCTGACCGACCTCGCGCTGCTGAAAATCGAAGCCGATACCCCTCTGACCGCAGTGCCGCTGGGCGACAGCGACGAAATCCGCGTGGGTGAAGACGTTGTGGCCATCGGCAACCCCTTCGGGCTGAGTTCGACCGTCACCACGGGCATCGTCTCGGCCAAGGGGCGCAACATCTCGGATGGCCCTTATGCTGAATTCATCCAGACCGACGCAGCAATCAACAAGGGCAACTCGGGCGGCCCGCTGTTCAACATGGAAGGCGAAGTCATCGGCGTGAACTCGGCCATCTATTCGCCCACGGGCGGCTCGGTCGGGCTGGGCTTTGCCGTGACGTCCAACATCGTTGAACACATCGCTCAGGACCTGCGCGACGACGGGCAGATCAGCCGCGGCTGGCTGGGGGTCTCGATCCAGAATATCAGCCCTGAACTGGCCGCCGCCATGGGGATAGAGGGCACCACTGGTGCGTTGGTCTCGGACGTGGTTCCCGGCAGCCCGGCCGACGGCGTGCTTCAGCAGGGTGACGTGATCGTCGCGTTCGACGGCGAAAAGGTCGACAACAGTAGCGAATTGCCGGTCTTAGTCGGCACCACGGCCATCGGCACCGACAGCAAGTTGACCGTGCTGCGCAACGGCAAGACCGAAACGCTGAACGTCACCATCGGCCAGCACCAGACCGAAACCGCCGCTGCGGCGCCCGACAAGGTGGCCGGCAAGACGCTGGGCTTGACCGTCGCGCCGCTGACCGACACCGCCCGCGCCGAGATGGGCGTGCCGGAAAACGTGCACGGCGTGGTCGTCACGGCGCTGCAGCCCGACAGCCCCGCCGCCAAGGCCGGTCTGCGCCGCGGTGACGTCATCGTCCGGCTGGGCCGCGCCGAGATCGACACGCCTCAGGATCTGAAAAAGGCGCTGAGCGACCAGAAGGACGGCCCGGCGCTGGTGCTGATAAATCGAGGCGGCAACCAGATCTTCGTTGCCGTAGAGGTGGCCTGACGCTTGTCCCCGCGCGCGCCGCATGATGGGGATATCGGCGCGCGCATCCCCCCGCCCGCACGTCATGTCCGCGTGCGACGGGGCTGCCGGGTGCGATTTCCGCGCCCGGCAGTATTCTTTGACGGCCCCACATGCTTATATCCCGAGCAAAAGGATATCCGACCATGAGCAGACGTTTGTTGATCGTTGAAGACGACGGGGACACGCGGGAATTCATCGCCAAGGGGTTTGCCGAGGAAGGCTATGCCATCGAAACCGCCACCAACGGGCGCGACGGGCTGTATCACGCTACCGATGGCGGGTTCGACGCAATCGTCCTGGACCGGATGCTGCCCGAACTGGACGGGCTGGCGCTGGTGAAATCGCTGCGCGCAGCCGGGATCAAGACCCCCGTTCTGATGCTGACCGCCATGAGCGCGGTGGACGAGCGGGTCAAGGGCCTGCGCGCCGGCGCCGACGACTATCTGGTCAAGCCGTTCTCGTTCCAGGAACTCCATGCCCGGATCGAGGCGCTGCTGCGCCGCCCTCAGGAATCCGAAGAGACCCCGACCCTCAGGTGCCGCGACCTCGAGATGAACCTTCTGACCCGCAAGGTGACCCGCAACGGGCGCGAGATCACCCTGACCCCGCGCGAATTCCAGATCCTCGAATTCTTCCTGCGCCGCAAGAACCGCGTGGTGTCGCGCACGATGCTGCTGGAAGGCGTCTGGGACTATCATTTCGACCCCAACACCAACGTCGTCGACGTGCATATCTCGAAACTGCGCAAACAGCTGGACGAACCCGGCGAGCCCCCCCTGATCGAAACCGTGCGCGGCGCGGGATACATGATGTCCGATGGCACAGCTTAGATTTTCGTTTCACAATTCCCGCACCCGGCTGGTGCTGCTCAGCATGGTGCTCAGCGCGCTGCTGACCGCGACGGTGCTGGCGCTGGTCTATGTGACGGCGACCCGGACAATCGACGGCGAGACACGCTCGGTCGTTTCGGCCGAACTGACCGGGCTGGCAGACGAATACGAACGGCTCGGCCTGATCGGGCTGATGACGGCCATCGAGCGCCGCCTGCCCTCGGCGTCAGAGCGCGATGCGCTGTATCTGCTGACCGACCGGTTCGGCAATGTCCTTGCGGGCAATCTTGCCCGTTGGCCCGAGGGCGTGACACCGGGCAGCGGCTGGACCGAACTGGAATTGCGAAAAACCGAGACGAATGAGATGGTTCCGGTCTCGGCCGCATCCATCCGCCTGCGCGGCGGCGAGCGTTTGTTGGTGGGCCGCGATGCGCTGGCCCGGCAACAGTTCGACAGGGTTCTGTTCCAATCGGTCGCGCTGGCGCTGGGGGCCGCCCTGGCACTGAGTATCCTGACGGGCTGGCTACTGACCCGGCTGGTTTTTTCCCGGCTGCGGGACATCGCCGATACGGCCGATTCCATCATGTCGGGCGACCTGACGCAGAGAATGCCTCAGCGCGGCACCGGCGACGAGTTCGATCAGGTTTCGGCCATGCTCAACGCCATGCTGGACCGGATCGAGGACCTGGTGAACAATTTGCGGACCACGTCCAACTCCATCGCCCATGATCTGCGGTCGCCGCTGTCGCGGCTCCGGCAGCGGGTCGAGGCGCTGGGCGACAGCGAGCGAAACGACAGCGAACGCGAGGCCGACACCGCCCGCGCCACGGCCGAGATCGACCATATTCTTCGGGTCCTTGGGCAACTGACCGAGATTTCGCGGGCCGAGGCCGGGCTGGGCCGCGAGCAGTTCGAACAGGTCGATCTTGGTCAACTGGCTGCGGACGTGGTCGAGCTCTATGAACCCGTCGCCGCGGATCAGGGCGTTGAAATCAGCCTGACCGGCACCGCGCCCCCCATCCTCGGCCACCGGCCGCTTCTGTCTCAGGCGCTGTCCAACCTGCTGGAAAACGCCCTGCGCTACGCGCCCGAGGGCACCAGCATCAAGGTGGAGTTGGGAGACCTCGACAGGCACGCTAGGCTGAGCGTCCGCGACATGGGTCCCGGCGTGCCTGAACCCGATCTGGGCCGGCTGGACCAGCCCTTCGTCACGCTGGACCCGGCCCGCAGCAGCCGCAACTCGGGTCTGGGGCTGGCGCTGGTGGCGGCCATCGCGCGGATGCATGGCGGCACTTTCAGCGCCCGCAACGCCGATCCGGGGCTGGAAGTCACGCTGAACCTGTCGAAATCCTGATCCGGCGCGCCTCCAACGACCCCGCCTACAATTCCGCGGGCAGCGAGGCGTATCCGCGGAACCGGATCCGCCCGCCCCGCACCCGCCCGTTCAACAGGCGATAGCCGGGGTACCGCGCCAGCAGTCGCCCGATGGCGATGCGCCCTTCCATCCGCGCCAGCGTCAGCCCGACGCAAACATGCGGCCCACCTGCAAAGGCCAGGTGCCGGTTTGGCTTGCGCGTGATGTCGAACCGCGTCGGGTCGTCGAACACCTCGGGGTCGCGGTTCGCCGCGCCGATGCACAGGTGCAGGTTGGTGCCCGCCGGGATCGTCAGCCCGTCCATCTCGATATCCTCGGTCGTCTCGCGGTTTCCGAACTGGTTGGGCGAGCGAAAGCGCAGGATTTCCTCGACCGCTGGCGTGATCAGCTCGGGGTCGTCCAGCAGGCGCTGTTTCTGCTCCGGGTGGTCGTTCAGAAGCGCCAGACCGTTGCCGATCAGGTTCGTCGTGGTCTCGTGCCCCGCATTCAGGATGAAGATGCAGTTCTGCAAAAGCTCGGTCTCGCTGAGTTTTTCGTCCGCCCCTTCGCCCCGGATCAGCCGGGTCAGCACGTCGGTCTCGGGATCGCCCGGCGACGCCCGCCGCCGCGCGACGAGGTCGGTCAGATAGGTTTTGAACTCCTCGACCGCCGCATGGCCCCGCGCCAGCTGTTCCTCGGTCAGCGCCGGCTCCAGCGCGCCCAGAATGGACAGCGACCAGTCCCTCAGCGGACCGCGCTCTTCCATCGGAACGTCCAGCAGGTTGCCGATGATTTGGATCGGAATGGTCGAAGCGAAATCCTCGATCAGATCGACCTTGGGTTTTCCGGCCATCGCGTCCAGCAGATGATCCACCGTCTCGATCAGACCCGGCTCCATCCGGGCAATCGCGCGCGGGGTCAGGGCCGAGGTCATGATCTTGCGCACCCGCGTGTGCAGCGGCGGATCGGAAAACACCAGCGAGGTCGTGTGATGCTCGAACAGAGGGGATCCCACGCCAAATTTCGGGCCGAACGCAGCCTTCTTGTCCGACGAATACAGCTTGGTGTCGCGATAAATCCGGTCCAGATCCCGGTGACGGCTCAACAAAACCGACCCGTCTGGCTGCGGCAGAACCGGCGCATGGTCCAGCAGCGCGTCGTAGAACGGAAACGGATTTTCGACGAAGCCCTCTGGCGGATCGGTCAGATCAAGTGTCCGCGCCGCCTGTGCCACATCCAATGCGTTCATTCCGTCCTCCCCTGCCGTATGCTCCCCCGCCTTGGGTATCTCAGGCCGAGACCTCGGACAAGCGTGACATCGCTGCCGAGCGCGGCTAGACAGACGCCATGCCCAGCCCCGTGTCCTCGATCCGCAATCTCGGTCCCGCCTTTGAACAGGCCTGCGCCCGCGCCGGTATCCACTCGGCCGAGGAACTGCGCGAACTGGGCGCCGATGCTGTTTATGCAAGGCTGATCGAGGCCGGAACCCGCCCGCATTTCATAGGATACTACGTTCTGGTGATGGGCTTGCAGGGCCGCCCATGGAACGATTGCAAGGGCGACGAGAAAAAGGCCCTGCGCGCAAGGTTCGACCGCATCAAGGCCGGCGCGAAAACGGCGCCCGTCTCGAAACTGGTCGCCGAGCTGGACGCCGTCGGCGTGCGCGTCTCGGCCTCTGACCTTACGCCCGAGGGCTGACGCGGCACGAAAAAGGGCCGCATCCGGCAGCGGGCGCGACCCTCTTCGATGTCAAATGACTGACGGCTTAGCCGACCAGCTCGATGCCCGAGAAGAAATAAGCGATCTCGACGGCTGCAGTTTCCGGTGCGTCCGAACCGTGGACCGAGTTTTCACCCACCGATTCCGCGAACTCGGCGCGGATGGTGCCGGGGGCCGCGTCTGCCGGGTTGGTGGCGCCCATGACTTCGCGGTTCTTGGCGATGGCGTTCTCGCCTTCCAGAACCTGCACCACAACCGGAGCCGACGACATGAATTCGCACAGCTCGTCATAGAACGGACGGTCCTTGTGGACTTCGTAGAACTTGCCGGCCTGTTCCTTGGTCATGTGGATGCGCTTCTGCGCGATGATGCGCAGGCCGGCTTCTTCCAGCTTGGCGTTGATCTTGCCGGTCAGGTTGCGGCGGGTTGCGTCGGGCTTGATGATCGAGAAAGTGCGTTCCAGTGCCATGCGGGCGTCTCCTTAATCTGACGGCGCGAACTGATCCGCGCCGGAATATACCGCGCGCCGCCTAACATGGACCGCAGCGGTTGGAAAGCCTCTTGTTGAGCACGCAATTGACACTTCCCGAGCCCTGCGCCACACCGCACTCATGCTACGGATCGAAAACATCACCTATGCGGTCGAGGGCCGCCCCCTGTTCGAGGGCGCCAGCGCCACCATTCCAGAAGGCCACAAGGTCGGTCTGGTCGGCCGCAACGGCACAGGCAAGACCACGCTGTTCCGCCTGATCCGGGGCGAGCTGGCGCTGGAATCGGGCAGCATCACCCTGCCCCGCCGCGCGCGGATCGGCGGTGTTTCGCAAGAGGTTCCGTCGTCAAACGTATCGCTGATCGACACGGTCCTGGCAGCCGATACCGAACGGACCACCCTGATGGCCGAGGCCGAAACCGCAAGCGATCCGACCCGCATCGCCGAGATCCAGACCCGGCTGGCCGATATCGACGCCTGGTCGGCCGAGGCCCGCGCCTCGTCGATCCTCAAGGGCCTCGGCTTTGACGATAACGAGCAACAGATGCCCTGCTCGGCCTTTTCCGGCGGCTGGCGGATGCGTGTCGCGCTGGCCGCCGTGCTGTTTTCCCGGCCCGACCTGCTGCTGCTGGACGAACCAACCAACTATCTGGACCTTGAAGGCGCGCTGTGGCTGGAAAGCTATCTGGCGAAATATCCGCATACGGTGATCGTCATCAGCCACGACCGGGGCCTGCTGAACCGGGCGGTCGGCTCGATCCTGCATCTGGAAGACCGCCAGTTGACCTATTACGCGGTCCCCTATGACAAGTTCGCCGCCCGCCGTGCCGAACGTCTGGCCCAGGCCGAAGCCCAAAACGCCAAAGCCAAGGCCCGCATCGCCCATTTGCAGAGCTTCGTTGACCGGTTCCGCTACAAGGCGTCCAAGGCCGTTCAGGCACAATCGCGGCTGAAGATGATTGAACGCATCCAGTTGATCTCGACCCCGCAAGAGGCCGCCTTGCGCGCCTTTTCATTCCCCGAACCCGAGGAACTGTCGCCGCCGATCATCCAGATCGAGGGCGGGGTGACCGGCTATGGCGATACCGCGGTGCTGCGCCGCCTGAACCTGCGCATCGATCAAGACGACCGGATCGCTCTGTTGGGAAAGAACGGGCAAGGCAAATCGACCTTGTCCAAGCTGCTGTCGGACCGGCTGCCGCTGATGGCGGGCAAGATGACCCGCAGCAGCAAGTTGCGCATCGGGTATTTCGCCCAGCATCAGGTGGACGAGCTGCATGTGGACGAAACCCCGCTGGATCACCTGCGGCGCCTGCGCCCGACCGAAACCCCGGCCCAGTTGCGCGCGCGCCTGGCGGGGTTCGGCCTTGGCGCAGATCAGGCCGAAACCGAGGTGGGCCGCCTGTCGGGCGGGCAGAAGGCGCGGCTGTCGCTGCTGATTGCCACGATCGACGCGCCGCACATGCTGATCCTCGACGAACCCACCAACCACCTGGACATAGAAAGCCGCGAGGCCCTGGTCGAGGCGCTGACCGCCTATTCCGGTGCTGTGGTTCTGGTCAGTCACGACATGCACTTGCTGGGGCTGGTGGCCGATCGGCTGTGGCTGGTCTCGGACGGTACGGTCAAACCCTTCGACGGCGACCTGGAAGCCTATCGCCAGATGCTGCTGGCGCGCGACAAGCCGCCGACGCGGGAAAAGCCGGCCGCCAAACCCAAACGTGCCTCTCGCGATACCATCCTGGCGTTGCGGGCCGACCTGCGGAAATGCGAGGAACGGCTGGAGAGGCTGACCGAGATGCACGAAAGGCTCTCGGCCAAACTGTCCGACCCGTCCTTGTACGAAGATGACCGGATCGGTGACCTGGAAACCTGGAACCGCAAGTTTGCCGAGGTGGTCGAGGCCATACAGCGCGCCGAAGCGCTGTGGGTCGCCGCCGCCGAACGGCTCGAAAGCGCCGAGGCTGCCGCATGATCGAAATGGCATTCTTCATAACCGCATTCACAACCTTGTTCGTTGTGATCGACCCCTTTGGCACCGCACCGATCTTCGTCGCGCTGACGCAAGGAATGGACCCAGCCACCCGTCGCCGCGTCGCCTACCGCACATGCCTGACCGCTTCGGGCATCCTTATCGCCTTCGCCGCTTTCGGCGAGGCGGTTCTCGGCTTTGTCGGCATCTCGATGGAGGCCTTCAAGGTCGCTGGCGGCGCATTGCTGTTTTTGACCGCGCTCGACATGCTGTTCGAGCGGCGCAACAAACGGCGCGAGGACCGTGCGGAAGAGGAAGAGCACCCTGACCCCTCAGTCTTTCCGCTGGCCATTCCGCTGGTGGCAGGGCCCGGATCGATCGCAACGATCATCCTGCTGGCCGGTGAGCACCCCGGCATTCAGGGCATCGCTGCGGCTGTCAGCGTGATGCTTGCCGTGATGGCAGTTGTCTTGCTGTTCTTCCTGTCCAGCGGCCTGATCGCGCGCATTCTCGGCAAGACTGGGCTGACCGTGCTGACGCGGTTGCTGGGCATGTTGCTTGCGGCGCTGTCGGTACAGTTCATCCTGGATGGCCTCAAGGCCTTTGGTTTTGCCGCCTGACCCCCCATATTCCGATGGTATGAAGCGGTTTTGGGTGTGCTGATGGATGGTTATGATCTTGGACGGCTGACCTATCTGGCTCTGCTCGGCGGGGCGCTGCTGCTGTGGTTGTTCACCCAGAACCGCCAGTCGCTGGGCAAGACCCTGCAAATGGTCATGGCATGGGTCTTCATCTTCATCGGCGTCATCGCCGTGGTGGGCCTTTGGGATGACATCCGCTCAACCGTGGGCACCACACCGCAACTGGCCGTGGCCGGAAACGTGATCGAGGTGCCGCGATCGTTTGACGGGCACTACTATCTGCCGATGCTGGTGAACGGCAAACCGGTCACCTTCTTGGTGGATACCGGCGCCAGCCAGATCGTGCTGAGCCCCCGTGACGCGAAACGCGTGGGGATCGATCCGGACAGTATGAATTTCGTGGGCCGCGCGGCCACGGCCAATGGCCTGGTGCGCACCGCCCCTGTGCGGCTGGACAGCCTCGAATTGGGCCCCATCGCGGATCGCAACGTGTCGGCCTGGGTCAACGAGGGCGACATGGACCAATCCCTGCTGGGCATGGACTATCTGCAGCATTTTTCCAACATCCAGTTTGCCGACGGCCGGATGATCCTATCGCGCTGAATGGCGGCCTTCGGGCTTGAGAACAAATAAGGAACATGCTAGCATTCGGCCATGTCCACGCATCTTCTTGGCCGCAAACCGGCGCGCGCGGCGCCGGGGCTGACCCTGCATGATGAGATTTCGCTGCAACTGGCCCGCGTGCACGAGGCCTGCGGCCCCGCGCGGCGCAGCTTTGCCATGTGGCTGGCCGGTCAGGCGCAGGGGCCGGTTCTGTGGATCTCGCCCGCGTGGGAGGCCGATCAGCTGAACCCCGACGGCATGATGACCTTTGCCGATCCCGCCCGGTTCCTATTCGTCCGCCCCACCCGGGCCGAGGACCTGCTGTGGTGCATCGAGGAGGCGCTGCGCAGCGGGGCGGTGCCGTTGGTGATCGGCGATCTGCCGGGGGCACCGGGTCTGACGCCGGTGCGACGGATGCATCTGGCCGCCGAACAGGGGGGCACGATGGGTCAGGCCCCGCTGGGCCTGCTGCTGACCCCGGGCGAGGGCGGCGCGCAGGGGATCGAGACACGCTGGCACATGGCCCCGGCGCACACGGGCCAGACCCGCCGCTGGACCCTGACCCGCCGCCGCGCCCGCGCCCTGCCCCCGGTCAGTTGGCACGCCACCCAGACCGCGCCGCGCGCCGGGCTGCACCTGCAACGGATCGGCGCCGAGGAACCCTGCGCCTGACCGACCGGACCCGGAACAGGCAAGTTGTGACTGGTCAAACCGCAACCCGCGTCCTAGCGTGCCGGAATGACCCACCCGATCCACGACAGCCGCTATTCCTGGCTTCGCCTTCTGGTCACGCTGGCCATCGCGGCGGTGGCCAATGTGGGCATGTGGGCGGTGATCGTGGTGATGCCCGCAATCGAGACCCAGTTCGGCGCCAGCCGGGCCGAGGCCTCGATGCCCTACACGCTGACCATGATCGGATTTGCGCTTGGCAACATGTGGCTGGGTCAGGTGGTGGACCGAATGGGCGTGACCAAAGCGCTGATCGGTGCCGCAGGCCTCAGCGCGCTCAGCTATCTGCTGGCGACATGGGCGCCGACGATCACGCTGCTGTCGGCGGCGCATCTGCTGCTGGGTCTGGGCACCGCCGTCGGGTTCGGCCCGCTGATCGCCGATATTTCGCACTGGTTCCTACGCCGCCGCGGGATCGCCGTGGCGCTGGTGGCCAGCGGAAACTATCTGTCCGGCGCGATCTGGCCCACGCTCCTGTCTGGTATCCTCGCCCGCGACGGGTGGCAGCAGGTCTATCTGACACTGGCGGTCATCACCCTGATCGTGGTCATCCCGATGTCGCTGCTGCTGCGCCGGCAGGTCCCGGCCGAGGCGCATGGCACCGCCGCAGCCGCCGCGCAGATCAACGCGCGCAGCGTCGGCCTGTCGCCGCGAACACTGCAATATGTGCTGGGCCTCGCCGGGATCGGCTGCTGCATCGCCATGTCGATGCCGCAGGTCCATATCGTCTCCTATTGCGTGGGGCTGGGCTATGGCCCGGCAGTCGGGGCCGAGATGCTGTCGCTCATGCTGATGGGCGGCGTGGTCAGCCGGATCATTTCGGGGCTGGTGGCCGACAGGTTGGGCGGTGTTCACACGTTGCTGATCGGGTCGATCCTGCAATGCATCGCCCTGTTCCTGTTCCTGCCGTATGACGGGATGGTGTCGCTCTATGTCATCAGCCTGCTGTTCGGGCTGGCGCAGGGCGGCATCGTGCCCAGCTATGCGCTGGTCGTCCGGGAATACATGCCCCCGCAAGAAGCCGGGGCACGGGTCGGATTCGTGATGATGATGACCATCCTGGGCATGGCGCTGGGCGGATGGATGTCGGGCTGGATCTATGACGTCACCGGGCAGTACACACTGGCCTTCGTGAACGGGATCCTTTGGAATGGGCTGAACATCGCCATCATCCTGACGTTGCTGCACAGGTCCCGCCCGCGCCAACAAGGGGCCATCGCATGACATGGCTGCGCCGCCGAGACCTGATGGCCGCACTTGTAGCCCTGGTGGCCGCGCCTCCGACCCTCGCCGCACCCGTTCCCTACGTGCTCGCCCGCACGAAAACCCTGATCGCCTTCACCTTCGATCTGTCGGGCACGCCCCAGACCGGAACCATGCCGATCCGATCGGCGGATGCATGGGTGGACACGCGCCGCCTGCAGAACAGCCGCGCCACGGTCGTTCTGGACGTGGCGCGGGCCCAAACCCGCCTGCCCTTCGCGCGCGAACCGATGCTGGGCCCACAGGTACTGGACGCCGCAAGGTTTCCCGCGATCGAGTTCCGCTCGACCCGCATCCACCTGGGCCGGGGCGGACGTATCTCCGACGGCGCCACTGTCACCGGAGACCTGACCCTGCGCGGCCTCACCCGCCAAATCGCCCTTCAGGCCGCGCTGTTCCGACCGCCCGGCTCGGCGCGGGACGAGCTTGACCGCCTGTCCATCCACCTGACGGGGGCGCTGAACCGCCACGTCTTCGGGGCTTCGGGCTATGCCGATCTGGTCGGACCGACAGTCAGGTTGGATATTCGCGCGGAAATCGAACGAAAAACCTGAGGCGGGCGGAAAACGACATCGGCGCGTCGAATAGGCGCGCACATCGCGGAAAGATACGCTCAAACAGGGACACCATGCGCACGATCATTACCTTTGCCGCCCTTTTCCTGTCGGTCATTCTATTGCAGCTTTCCACCGGCGGTGTCGGCCCGTTGGATGCCATTTCCGGCCTGACGCTGGAGTTCTCAACCGAACAGATCGGCCTGCTCGGGTCGGCGCATTTCCTTGGGTTTTTCGTCGGTTGCTGGTGGGCGCCGCGCCTGATGGGCAGCGTCGGCCATTCGCGCGCCTTCGCGGCCTGCACCGCACTGGGCGCGATGGGGCTGATCGGTCATACACTGACCGAAAACCCCTATGCTTGGGCCGCGATGCGGGTGGCCTCGGGCCTGTGCGTGGCTGGCTGCTATACCGTTATCGAGGCGTGGCTGAACGACAAGGTGACCAATGAAACCCGCGGCCGCGCCATGGGTACCTACCGGATCGCCGACGCCAGCGCCTCTTTGGCCGCGCAGCTGATCATCGCGGTGCTGCCGCCGGCCTCTTATGTCTCCTACAACGTGCTGGCCATCCTGTGCTGCGCGGCCCTGCTGCCATTGACCCTCTCGCGAGCCACGCAGCCGGCAACGCCCAAGGCCCCGCGCCTCCGTCCCGGGCTGGCTTGGGCCTGTTCGCCGTTGGCGGTGGTGGGTGTCGTCGTGTCGGCCATCAGCGCGGCATCTTTCCGAATGGTCGGGCCGGTCTACGGCCAGGGCGTGGGGCTGGCGGTGGACCAGATCGCCTTTTTCCTGGCCTCATTCGTCTTGGGCGGCGTGTTGGCGCAATATCCGGTCGGATGGTTGGCCGACAAATACGACCGCCGCTGGGTTCTTTTGTGGATTTCGGTCTCGGCCATTCTGGCTTGTGGAGTCACCGCCGCCGCCGGTGGAAGCGGAACGATGGGCGTGATGCTGGCCGCCGGGCTGTTCGGGTTCACGACCTTTCCCGTCTTTTCGGTGTCAGCCGCCCACGCAAACGACTTCGCTACGTCCGAACAACGGGTCGAGTTGGCGGCAGCCATGATGTTCTGGTACGCGATGGGCGCAATTGCGGCCCCCTATCTGTCTTCGGCACTGATCCGCGCATTTGGCCCACCCGCCCTGTTCGGCCTGATCGCGGCAGGGCATCTTTGCCTGATCCTGTTCGGCCTGAGCCGGATGCGAGCGCGCCCGACACCCGAGGACCGGACTCATTACGTCTATGCCCCGCGCACATCCTTCACCATCGGCAAGCTGCTCAAGAGGTCGCGCGAAGGTCGATAGCAATCTGGGGCTGGGATTTCCCGATCCGGTTTGATAGAGCGCCCGCAGACAGTTAGGCGGAAACCAAACATGGCTCGGATTCTCATTACCTCGGCAATTCCCTACATCAACGGGATCAAGCACCTTGGAAACCTGATCGGCTCGCAGCTGCCGGCGGATCTGTTTGCGCGCTATCAGCGCGGCCGCGGCAACGAGGTCATGTTCCTGTGCGCCACCGACGAACACGGCACCCCGGCCGAACTGGCCGCCGCCAAGGCCGGCAAACCGGTGGCCGAATACTGCGCCGAGATGCACGAGGTGCAGGCCGACATCGCCAAGCGCTTTGGCCTCAGCTTCGATCACTTTGGCCGATCGTCCAGCCCGCAGAACCACAAGCTGACCCAGCATTTCGCCGGCAAGCTGGCCGAGGCCGGGCTGATCCGCGAGGTGACCGAAAAGCAGGTCTACTCCAACGCCGACGGCCGGTTCCTGCCCGACCGCTATATCGAGGGCACGTGCCCCAACTGCGGTTACGAAAAGGCCCGCGGCGACCAGTGCGAGAACTGCACCAAGCAGCTGGACCCGACAGATCTGATCGACCC
This sequence comes from Ruegeria sp. BHSC037, assembly GCF_059613045.1. Lineage (NCBI taxonomy): Bacteria > Pseudomonadati > Pseudomonadota > Alphaproteobacteria > Rhodobacterales > Roseobacteraceae > Ruegeria > Ruegeria sp. BHSC037. The sequence continues at coordinate 223,218 of NZ_JBXWRT010000005.1, read as the reverse complement.
ACGAAGCGCGATTTCCGGCTCGACCGACCTTGAGGTGCGCGAGACCAAGCACCTGTACCTGCGCCAGTCCGCGATGAAGGATCAGTTGGACGCCTGGATCGATAGCAAGACCGACTGGCCGGTGCTGACCACCTCGATCGCCAAGAAATGGCTGCATGACGGCGACGGCCTGCAGGACCGCGGCATCACCCGCGATCTGGACTGGGGCATTCCGGTCAAGAAGGGCGACGAGGACTGGCCCGGCATGGAGGGCAAGGTCTTTTACGTCTGGTTCGACGCGCCGATTGAATACATCGCCTGCGCCAAGGAATGGGCCGATGCCCACGGTAAGCCGGATGCGGAATGGGAACGCTGGTGGCGCACTGACAAAGGCGCCGACGACGTGCGTTATGTGCAGTTCATGGGCAAGGACAACGTGCCGTTCCACACCCTGTCCTTCCCAGCCACCATCCTGGGCTCGGGCGAACCGTGGAAGTTGGTCGATCACCTGAAATCGTTTAACTATCTGAATTATGATGGCGGACAATTCTCGACCAGCCAGGGCCGCGGCGTCTTCATGGACCAGGCGCTGGACATCCTGCCGGCCGACTACTGGCGCTGGTGGCTGCTAAGCCACGCGCCCGAAAGCAGCGACAGCGAATTCACCTGGGAGAACTTCCAGCAATCGGTGAACAAGGACCTGGCCGACGTCCTGGGCAATTTCGTCAGCCGCATCACCAAGTTCTGCCGCTCAAAATTCGGCGAAGAAGTTCCGGCCGGCGGTGCATACGGCGAACGCGAACAGGCCTTGATCGAGGAATTGACCAAGCGCATCCGCGCCTACGAAGCGCATATGGAGGCGATGGAGGTCCGCAAATCGGCGCAGGAGTTGCGCGCGATTTGGGTCGCCGGCAACGAATACCTGCAGGCCGCTGCGCCCTGGTCCACCTTCAAGGAAGACCCCGAGCAAGCCGCCGCGCAGGTTCGCCTTGGCCTGAACCTGATCCGGCTCTATGCGGTTCTGAGCGCGCCGTTCATTCCCGAGACCTCGGCCAAGATGCTGAGCGCGATGAACACGCTCGACACCAGCTGGCCCGAGGACGTGGCTGCCGCGCTGGGCGCCCTGCCCGCCGGACACGCGTTCACGGTGCCGGACGTTCTCTTCGCCAAGATTACCGACGAACAGCGCGAAGACTGGCAAACACGTTTTGCCGGAACGCGCGCCTGACCCGCGCAGCGACGGGGTGCAACAGGGGGCCATCTGGCCCCCGTTTTTTTCGCACGCGCCAAGCCTGCACAATCAAAGGCTTGAGAAATAATCCCTTTGCCTCCATCCTGACGATGAATTTCGTCTGGGCCCTCTGAACCGGACAGCAGATCCGGGCCCCGCGCCCGCATTGAATGAGGCAATTGTCATGAACCCTGTTTCCCCGCCGAGCCGCTCTCCTCTGCCCCGCGCCGTTGGTCGTGCGGGACGGTTGGTTGCCGCCATCATTGCGATTGGCCTGATGCAGCCGGCATCGGCGCAGGAAGACTCCAGCGCGCCGCCCCCCAAGGTCTCGATCGCGGCGGCCTATACGCAGGAAATCACCGAGGAAGCGACCTTCATCGGCCGCGCCGAGGCGATCAACAAGGTCGACATCATCGCTCGCGTCAGCGGTTTCCTGGAAAGCCGCGAGGTCGAAGACGGCGCCGAAGTCAAGGATGGCGACCTGCTGTTCACCATCGAACCCGACCTCTATCAGGCCACGCTCGAGGCGCGAAAGGCTGACCTGGACCGTGCCGAGGCCAATCTGGAACTGGCCAAGGTGGATCTGGCCCGCAAGGAAGAGCTGTTCCGGCGCGAAGCCACGCCGGAATCGGAAGTGGACATTTCACGCGCCAACGAATTGGTCGCCGAGGCCGAAGTCAAAGCTGCACAGGCCGCGATCCGGCAGGCCGAACTGGACCTGAGCTATACAAAGATCCACGCACCGTTCGACGGCCGGCTAAGCCGGATCAATGTCAGCGTCGGCGATGTCGTCGGTCCGAACACCGAACCTCTGGTAAACCTGGTCAGCGAGGCTCCGATCTATGTGACTTTCTCTTTGAACGAGAAACAGTTCACCTCGGTTCTTCAAGCGGTCAACGAAACCGCATCGACCCTGGCCGAAAGCGACAAGAGCCCGGTGGTCAAGCTGACCCTGCCAAACGGAACCGAGCTGCCCGAGACCGGCAAGATCGTGTTCGTCGACAACCGGATAGACCCTTTGACCGGCGCCATCACCTTGCGGGCCGAGTTTGAAAATACCGACCGCCTCATCGTCGACGGCGCTTTCGTCAACGTCCAGATCGAGGCGCTGGAACCCACGCTCGAGGTTCTGATTCCGCAGGCCGCCTTGCAGCGCGACCAGCGCGGCGAGTTCGTTCTGGTCGTAAACGACAAGCAGATGGTCGAACAACGGTACATCACCACGGGCGATAACGTGGGTTCTGCGGTGATCGTGAAGGAAGGCCTGCGCGAAGGCGAAAGCGTCATCGTCGAGGGGCTGCAGCGCGTGCGGCCCGGGGTGGCCGTGGACGCGGTCGTCGCTGCAGAACAGCCGGGAGAATAACCGATGTTTTCCGCCCTGTTCATCAGCCGGCCCAAGCTGGCCTTCGTCATTTCACTGGTCCTGACGATCATGGGCATGATCGGTTACATGGTTTTGCCGGTGGCGCAGTTTCCCGATATCACGCCCCCGGTGGTCAGCGTTTCGACCAATTATACGGGCGCAAATGCCGAAACCGTGGAAAACACAGTGGCCGCCCCGATCGAGGCGCAGGTCAACGGCGTGGACGACATGATCTACATGACCTCCACCTCGTCGGACAACGGATCCTATTCGCTGAACATCACCTTCGAGGTCGGCACCGACCCGGATATCGCCTCGGTCAACGTTCAGAACCGGGTGGCGCAGGCCATGTCGTCGCTGCCCGCCGAGGTCACCGCGTCCGGGGTCGTGACCCAGAAAGCGTCGACCAACATGCTGCTGCTGGTGACGCTGACCTCGCCCAGTGGCACCTATGACAGCGTGTTTCTGTCGAACTACGCGTCGATCAACCTCAAGGATGCGTTGGCGCGGGTGCAGGGCGTGGGCAAAGCCGATGTTCTGACCAATCTGGAATACGCTATGCGGATCTGGATGGACCCTGACAAGATGGCTGCCCTGTCGATCACGCCAGGTGACGTGATTTCGGCCATTCGCGAACAGAATATCGAGGTGTCGGCTGGCTCGATCGGTGCCCCGCCAGTGCCCGAGGGCCAGACCTTTCAATACACGATCAAGACCAAAGGACGCCTGACATCGGCCAATGAATTCGGCGATATCGTTATCCGCACCGGCGACGCCGGGTCCATCGTGCGGGTCCGTGACATCGCTCGGGTCGAACTGGGCGCCCAGTACTATGCGGCATCGGGGTATTTCCAGGCCGTGCCCGCCACCGTGATCGGCATCTATCAGGCACCCGGCGCCAACGCGCTGGCCGTCTCCGAGCGGGTCGAGGCGGAACTGGAGCGCCTGTCGCGCGCCTTCCCGACGGATGTGGAATACGCGATTCCGTTCAATACCACCGATTTCGTCGAACAATCCTTGAACGATGTGGTTTCGACCCTGATCCTGACCTTCATCCTGGTGATCTCGGTCGTGTTCGTGTTTTTGGGCAGTTGGCGGGCCACGATCATTCCGGCAGTGGCCATTCCGGTTTCGCTGATTGGAACCTTCGCGTTCCTGCTGCTGTTCGGCATGTCGCTGAACACGATCTCTCTGTTCGCGCTGGTGCTGGCCATCGGCATCGTGGTCGATGACGCCATCGTGGTGGTCGAGAACGTGGAACGCATCATCGCCGAAGAAGGCCTGCCGCCCGCCGAAGCGACGCGCAAGGCGATGGGCCAGATCACCGGCCCTGTCATCGCGACCACGCTTGTCCTGTTGGCGGTGTTCGTGCCCGTGACCTTCATGCCCGGGATCTCGGGGCGGCTGTATTCCCAGTTCGCGGTCACCATTTCCACCGCGGTCGTGATCTCGTCGATCAACGCGCTTACACTGTCTCCGGCCTTGTGCGGAATGGTCTTGCAGGCGCGGTCCGGCCCGCCCAAGGGGCTGCTGGCCGCGTTCGAGGGGTTTATCGGCTCGATGCGCGCGGGCTATGTGGCCATCGTGCGCAAGCTGCTGATCGTCCCGGCAGTGTCCTTGGCAATCGTGGCCGGGTTCGGCTTTGGCGGGGTCACGATCATGTCGAACACCTCCAGCGGCTTCCTCCCGCTCGAAGACAACGGTTACCTGTTCGTCGACATCCAACTGCCCGACGCGGCCACCCTGGAACGGACCGAGGCCGTGACCAAGCGCGTCGACGACCAGATCCGCCAAATCCCCGGCGTGGCCAATACCGTGCTGATCAACGGTTTTTCGATGCTCAACGGCACCATCACCAATGGCGCAGCGATTTTCGCGAACCTCGACAACTGGGACGACCGCCAGGATGAAGACCTGAGCGCCGACGCCATCCTGCAGAAGGTGCTGGCCATCGCCAATGGTGAATCCGCCGCCTCGATCGTGGCCTTTAACCCGCCACCGATCCAGGGTTTGGGCATGTCGGCCGGCGTGGAAATGGAGGTGCAGCAAACCGGAGGCGGCTCGCCTCAGGATCTCGCGTCGGCGGTCGGGTCCTTTGTCTATGCCGCCAACCAGAGGCCGGAAATCGGCCAAGCCTACACGACCTTCCGGGCCAACGTGCCTCAGTTGTTCGTGGATTTGGACCGCGAGAAGGCCAAGACGCTGCAGGTCTCGGTCGCCGAGATCTTCCAGACCATGCAGGCGCAGTTGGGGTCGTATTATGTCAACGACTTCAACCTGTTCGGCCGCGTCTATCGCGTGATGATCCAGGCCGAGGGGTCGTATCGCGACAATGTCGAGGACATCTCCAACCTGTATGTGCGTTCGAACGAGGGCAAGATGGTTCCGTTGGGCACGCTGATCGACGTGGAAAACGTGCTGGGGCCAGTATTGCTGAAGCGGCACAACCTGTTCCGCTCGGCCACGGTGACGGCGGTGCCGGCCGAAGGGCTGTCGACCGGTGACGCCATCGCCGTGATGACCGAGGAATCAGCCACCGCCCTACCCCCCGGTTATGCGTTCGAATGGACCGGTACGGCCCAGCAGCAGCTGGCTTCAGGCGGGCTGGTCGTGGTGATCCTGGGGCTGGCGATCCTGTTCGGCTACCTGTTCCTGGTGGGGCAATACGAAAGCTGGACCATGCCGGTTTCGATCCTGCTGTCGGTGATCGTCGCCCTGTTCGGCGCGGTCGCGGCAGTGGCGATCGTGGGCAGCGACATCAACCTCTATACGCAGATCGGGATGATCATGCTGGTGGGGCTTGCATCGAAAAACGGCATTCTGATCGTGGAATTCGCGATGGAGCAGCGCGCCAAGGGCTTGTCCATCAAAGAGGCCGCCGCCGAGGCCGCGCATCAGCGGTTCCGGGCCGTGATGATGACGGCGCTGTCCTTCCTACTGGGCGTCGTGCCGCTGCTGGCGGCCAGCGGGGCCGGTGCGGCCAGCCAGAAGGCCATCGGCGTGGCCGTGTTCGGCGGCATGTTGGCGGCAACGCTGGTCGGCGTGATCGTGGTTCCGGTTCTCTATGCTGTCATGCAGGGGCTGCGGGAATGGATCAAGGGCAGCAAGGGTTCGGGGCCATCCGAGGAAACGGCCTGAGTTCCCGGCGGACTAGGAACAAAAACCGCCCCGCTGATGCGGGGCGATTTTTCGGCGACCACAATTTCATCAGCCCGCCAGCGCGGGTTCCGCCTGACGGCGCACCTGCATCCACGCGTCCAGCCGCGCGACCTGATCGGCGCTTAGTCGCAGGCCCAGCTTGTTGCGCCGCCAGATCACGTCCTGCGCGGTGCGGGCGTATTCCTTGTCCATCAGCCAGACCACTTCGCGTTCGGTCAGCGTCGCCCCAAAATCTTCGCCCAGATCCGCGGCGGATATTGCATCGCCCAGGATCAGCCGGGCCTCAGTACCATAGGCGCGCACCAACCGACGCGCCCAGCCTTGGGTCAGAAAGGCGTAATCGGCCATCAATCCGTCGATCAGTCCTTGCACCCCTTCAACAGGGAAACCACCGCCCGGCAGGGCAACGCCCGCGGTCCAGGGGCCGGGCAGGTCCGGGAAATGCTCGGCAACCTTGTCCATCGCGCTTTCGGCCAGCCGGCGATAGGTGGTGATCTTTCCCCCGAAAATGTTCAGAACCGGCGCACCACCCTCGGCATCCACCTTCAGCGTATAGTCCCGCGTCGCCGCCGTGGCGCTTTGCGCACCGTCGTCATACAGGGGCCGCACACCGGAATAGGTCCAGACGATCTGCTCCCGCGTTACGGGCTGTTTGAAGTATTTTGACGCGAAGGCGCACAGATAGTCCTGCTCGGCCTCGGTGCAGACGGGCGGTTCGGACGGATCGGGGTGGTCCTGGTCGGTGGTCCCGATCAGGGTGAAATCCTGCTCGTAGGGGATGGCGAAGATGATGCGGCCGTCCTCGCCCTGGAAGAAATAGCATTTGTCATGGTCATACAAGCGCGGCACCACGATATGGCTGCCCCGCACCAGCCGGACCCCTTCGCGCGAATTCGAGCGGATCTTGGTGCGGATGATGTCGCCCACCCAAGGCCCGCCCGCGTTGATCAGCATCCGGGCGCGCATCTCGCGGGTCTCGCCGCTGTCGCAATCCTGCACGGTGATCCGCCAGACGCCCTCGGCCCGCTCGGCCGACAAGACCTTGGTGCGCACCATGATCCGCGCCCCGCGCGCCTCGGCGTCGCGGGCATTCAGAACCACCAGACGGGAATCCTCGACCCAGCAGTCCGAGTATTCATAGGCGGTTTCGAACCGGTCCTGCAGCGGCGCCCCCTCGGGCGCGGTGCGCAGGTTCAAAGAGGTCGTGCCAGGCAGGATCTTGCGCCCGCCCAAATGGTCATACATGAACAGACCCAGACGGATCAGCCAAGCAGGTCGGCGCCCCTTCATCCATGGCATGACGGTCCCCAAAAGGCGCGACGTCGGAGTTTCCGAGTCGAACCGCATGTCGGGGTGATAGGGCAGCACGAACCGCATCGGCCAACTGATATGCGGCATGGCGCGCAGCAGGGTTTCACGCTCGATCAACGCCTCGCGCACCAGGCGGAACTCGAAATATTCCAGATATCGCAACCCCCCGTGGAACAGCTTGGTCGAGGCCGAAGACGTGGCCGAGGCCAGGTCGTTCATTTCGGCCAGCGCCACCGACAGGCCGCGGCCTGCCGCGTCGCGGGCAATACCGCATCCGTTGATGCCGCCGCCAATGATGAAAAGATCGGTGATCGGGGTGTCGTCCTGTGCCATCTGAGCGTGATTCCATATTGCCCGGGAGATGCGCGCATTAACGTCATCGTGGTTCGTTTGGTCAAGGTTTGTGTTCGCTTTTCTTCCTTGCACCCCCCCGTCGAGGAACTTGGAATACAGGATTTTCCCCAGAGTTTTGGCACTATCGAATGGGGCGCGCACCGATACAGGCTTGCGAAATCACACAAAAACGACCAAAAACGAACACAGCCTCGGATCGGAGCCCCCATGTCGCTGTCCTTTCGCCAAACCGACATCCTTGAACTGGCCAAACGGAACGGGCGCGTTTCGGTTGATCACCTGGCCGAGCGCTTCGGCGTCACGGTCCAGACCATCCGCCGCGATCTGACCGAACTGGCCGAGGCCGGCAAGCTGGACCGCGTGCATGGCGGTGCGGTGCTGAGGTCGGGCGTGACCAATATCGGCTATGAGGACCGGCGCGACCTGAACGAAGAGGCCAAGGCCCGCATTGCCCGGCGCTGCGCGGCCGACATCCCCGATGGCGCCTCGGTGTTTCTAAATATCGGAACGTCGACCGAGGCCGTCGCGCGCCAGTTGCTGGGCCACAGGAACCTGATGGTGGTCACCAACAACATGAACGTCGCCAACATCCTGGTCGAGAACCCCGACTGCCAGATCGTCGTGGCCGGCGGCATTCTGCGCCGCGCCGATGGCGGTCTGATCGGGACTCTGACCGTGAACACGATCCGCCAGTTCAAGTTCGATCACGCGATCATCGGCTGTTCTGCCTTGGATGCCGAAGGCGACCTGCTGGATTTCGATTTTCAAGAGGTCAGCGTTAGCCAGACGATCATCGCCCAGGCCCGGCGGGTGTGGCTGGTGGCGGATGGGTCAAAGTTCCAACGCTCGGCGCCTGCCCGCATCGCCTCGCTGGCCGAAATCGACGCCTTCTACACCGACGCCACCCCTCCGGCGCCGCTGCCAGACCGCTGCAAGGAATGGCAGACCCGTCTGGTGATCTGCCGCTGACGGCCGCGCAAGGCCATCGCCGGCAAAGCTTGCCAGATGGCCGACCGCCTGCCACTATCGCGTGAACTGCATCATCGCACGGGAAGGGAGGACCGGGCCATGATCGCACTATTGTTTGCGCTTTTGGCGGCCGTGATGGCTTTGAATTACTTTGGAAGACCCCGGATCGGCACCGCCGTGTTCTTCTTCACGCTGGCGTTGAGCGTCTATTGGCTGAAATACCACGCCACCAGCCAACTGACCATTCAGCTGTAGGAGGCGCCGATGACACCGGACCTGTCCCGTACGTTGAATGCCATCGGCATGCTGGCCGTCAGCCTGGTGCTGGTGCTGGCCTATGTCTATCAGTTGGCGCTTTACGAACTGCCCTGTCCGCTGTGCCTGCTGCAACGGGTGGGTTTCGTGGCGGTGGGCGTCGGGCTGGGGCTGAACCTGCTGTATGGGCCGCGACCGCAGCACTATGCGATAATGCTGATCGCGGCACTCTATGGCGGCAGCGTCTCGGTCCGGCAGATCCTGCTGCATATCGTGCCGGGTACCGGGCACTATGGGTCTCCGGTTCTGGGCCTGCACTACTACACCTGGGCCGCGATCTGCTTTTTCCTGATCCTGCTGGGCACTGCGATCATGCTGATGTTCGACCGGCAATATGTCGAAGACCGCCGCTCCCTGCCACGCTTTGGCGGCAACAAGCTGGCGAAGGTCGCGTTCTTTATCATGCTGGGTCTTGCGGTGCTAAACGCTGGTTCGACGCTGCTGGAATGCGGTCCGGGCATCTGCGCCGACCCGCCGACCAGCTACAAACTGATTGACGACTTGGACCCGGGAAACTGACGACGGGGCCACCGGCCCAGAAGAAGGCGCGAAGATGGACTGCCGGGACAGCCGCTGGGCTTCTACGACTATCTGACATTCGTCGCGCTGATCCTACTGCTGGCGGCCGTGATGGCTCTGTTTCTGTTCATCATGGGCCTGCCCGGCCGGATCGCGATCAAGCGGAACCACCCCCATGCCGAAGCCGTCAATCTGATGGGATGGATGGGTTTCCTGGCCGTGATCCCCTGGGTCCATGCCTTCATCTGGGCCTACCACGACGGGATGACGGTCGACATCCGCCGCCTGCCCGATGGCGAGCGAGACGCGATCCGCAAGGAGATCGAACGCCTTGGCGGACAAGTCAAGGACGAGTACCAAGCGCCCGTGGCGCCGAAGGAAGGCTGAAGCCAAAGGACCCAAAACACCATGTTCGTCGCCCTCGGCATCACGCTTTTCTAATTCATTTTTGTCTGGTTATTTTCTTCAAGGCACAATGGCTCAAGTTCAACGCAGCAGGACCCGACACGGGCAAGTCCGAACTAGGCGCTATTTCGTCAGGCCCGTCAGGCCGCCCGAGATCAGGATATTCACCTCGTACAGGATGCGCGGCGCGGCCAGACCGCCCGGGCTGGCCAGATAGTTGGGGCTCCATTCGGGGTCGAATTTTTGCTTGAAGGCGCGCAGGCCCTCGAAGTGGTAGAACTGCTCACCGTGCTCGTAGACGAAGCCGCCGATCCGGTTCCAGAGCGAGGCGAGTTGCCGGTTCTCGATCCCGGAAAACGGCGCGGCCCCCAATGAGAACCAATGAAACCCTTGGCCGGCGCCCCAGTTCATCATCTCGGCGAACAGAGCATCCATCACAAAGCTGGGGCAGTCGGGCTCGTACCGCATCAGATCCAGCGACAATTCCGACTTGTTGCCGCCCTGAAACAGGTTGGCAAAAGCCACGATCTTGCCTGTCTCGCCGTTCTTCAAAACCGCATGATCGAAATAGGACAGGTACTGTTCGTCGAACCCGCCCAGGGCAAAGCCCTTTTCCGCGCCCGCCTTGCCTTCCAGCCAGTGATCCGAGATCTGGCGCAGCTCGGGCAGGACCGGTGCAAGCTGTTCTTTGCGAATGATCTCGAAGACATATCCTTCACGCTCGGCCCTGTTCCGGGCCTGACGAAACCGTTTGCGGGATTTGCCGTCCAGCGTGAAGCCCTTCAGCGGAACCCGAGCGACCTCACCGATCTTGAGGATCGACAGCCCGAGGTCCAGAAAAGTAGGCAGATACTTGGTGGACACGCTGTAAAAAGCGCAGAGCTTGCCTTCGGCATCGGCCATCTCGCGCAACTGCCAGATTAGCTGCTGGCCGGCGGCCTCATCGCCGACCGGCTCGCCCTTGCTGATCAGCGCGTTGCCGGTGTCGGCATAGGCCAGAAAGGCGCTTTCATCCGGCGCAATCAGAAACTGCTTGTCGCCGGTCAGGCTGATCTGCGCCTCGGTGTCTTCGCTGGCCAGCGCCAAACGTTCGACGGTCGGGGGGATCTCGGTTCTCTGACGCGCGGGGATGGTGCGTCCGAATAGCGAGTTCACGGCCACCACCCCGACGATCACCGCCGCCACCATGCTGGAGCGCAGGAACCGCGAGGCATCGCCGTCCCAGGCAAACTCCCACCACAACGCGTTTTCGTATTCAACGTGGGAATAGGCAAACAACCCGATCCAGAAGATCACCGCCAGCAACGCGATCAGACTGACCAGCCAGGGAATGCTCAGTCGAAAGCTGGATGCGCCGCTGACCCGGTAGAACGCCCCGCGAAACAGGGCCAGCAAACCGATGGCCACCAGCATTCCGATGGCCTCGTGCATATCCAGACCCTTGGCCAGAGACGCGAAGAAACCGCCCAGCATCAGGATCATGGCCACGATCCATGCTCGGTACAGTTTGCGGTACAGTCCCCGTGCCACAAGCAGCAGCAGAACGCCAATGGCGCTACCGGCCAGATGCGATGCCTCGACAAAGGACAGGGGTAGAAAATCGCGCAGTATCCCCAGCTTCGTCGAGCTGGCCGGCAAGCTGCCCGAAATCAGAAGCACTGCGCCGGCCATGGCGGCGATGCCCGCAGCCGCCATCGGAACGATGGGACGGATGGCGCGATAGAACCAGGTCGCCGCGCCCCCCAGCCGGCGGCGATGCGCAACGGCGGTTGCTGTGGCAATCGACAAGCTGGCAATCGCAAAGGGCAAAAAGGTGTAGATCACCCGGTACAGCAGCAAGGCGGCGATCACGTCTGACCGGCCCGAGGCCCCCAGCCCGGCGATCAACGTCGCCTCGAACACGCCAAGCCCACCGGGGGCATGGCTGAGAATCCCGACGGCGATGGCGCAGATGAAGATCGTGAAGAACAGAGGATAGCCGACCCCCAGATCATCCGGCATCAGGACGTACAGAACCATCGAGGCGCCCAGCAGGTCTCCGACCGCCGCGAGGGTCAGAAGCCCCGCCAGTCTGCCGCCCGGTAGGTTGAAACCCAGCCCCGCGACCGACAGGCGCCGGGCGCCGCGTGACAGCCACAGGAACAGCGCGGCAAAGCCCGCCAGCAACCCCAGGCCAATCGCGGTTTCGACCGGCGCGCTGATGGGCAGCACCTGTGCAATCCCGTCCGGGTGAAAGGTCAGCAGCCCCCCCAGGATCAGGACCAGCCCCATCCAGAACGCCACCCACGAGGTCGCGATCACCCCTGCAACCCGCCCCAGGTCGAGGCCCAGCGAAGCATAGATCCGATAGCGGATCGCCGTGCCGGTGATATAGGAAAAGCCGAGGCAGTTCGACACGGCATAGCCACAGGCCCCAGCCAGGCCGGCAACGCGCAGCGGAACCTTGCCCTTAGCAACGCTCTGAACCGCAAAGACGTCATACAGCGACAAGGACACGAAGCTGAACGCCGTCCAGAACACGGCCAGTGCAACCACCCGCCATGGCGTCTGCGCCATGTCCGCCTTGACATCCGACCAGCGGACATGTCCGGCCAGATCATGCAGAACGGTCAGCGCGATCAGGGTCACCAGTACGGGTACCGCCACCCGCACCACGGGTTTTTCCAGTATGGCGGTCACTCGTGCAACCCACGGTTCGGGATTGGGCGGCTTGCCTGTTTCGGTCGTACTCATCCTGCGCCTCCCCACCGTTCCGGTCGCCACCCCCTCAGCGGTGGCAGCCGCCCGCGAAGCTTGGCACAGGTTTGGCCCGGCTCAAAGCGCCCGATTAATACCGCCCCTTGCGGGTGGACAGCAGAAGGTTGGTCTCGGACCGGGTGACGCCTTCGATGCGGCGGATCTGGAACAAAACCTCGTCCAGTTCGGCCAGCGTCTCGGTGCCGATCTCAGCGATCAGATCCCAGCTGCCATTGGTGGAATGCACCGCCCGCACCTGCCGCATCGCCGCGATCCGGGCCATGATCCGCTCGGTCCCGCGCCCTTCGATTTCCAGCATCATCAGCCCGCGCACCGGGCTCTGCGCCACGTCCCGACGGGTCAGGACGGTGAAACCCACGATCTCGCCCGATTGCTTGAGCCGCTGCAGCCGGCTGCGCACGGTCGTCCGGGTGACGCCCAGCAGCTCGGCCAACTCGGACAAAGACGCCCGCGCGTCTCGGTGAAGGGCGCTCAGCAGCCGACTGTCCAGATCGTCCATCTTTTCTTACCAGATTGAAAATACCTGTTCCTTTTTGAGCAATTTGCTCTCTTCCCGCAACCCATGCTGCGCCGATAAATGGGCACATGGATAGAAAACACCTCATTCTGGTCGGTGCGCCGATGGATGCCGGCAAGCGGCGACAGGGCTGCCGCATGGGCCCCGACGCCTATCGCGTTGCCGGGCTGGCCAAGGCCCTTGTGGATCTTGGACACAGCGTCACCGACATGGGCAATGTTCAGCCCGACCCGGTTGATCTGCCCGAACATGACCACCTGTTTGCCCTGCCCGAATGCGTCGGCTGGACCCGCGCATTGGCCCGCGCAGCCAGGGACGCAGCAGTGACAGGCGTGCCGATCTTCATGGGCGGGGACCACGCCCTGTCGATGGGCACCGTCTCGGGCATGGCCGCCCATGCGCAGCAGATCGGGCGCCCGCTGTTCGTTCTTTGGCTGGACGCGCACAGCGATTTCCACACGCCCAACAGCACCGGCAGCGGCAACCTGCATGGCACGCCGGTCGCCTATTTCACCGGCCAGCCCGGGTTCGACGCCTTCCCTGCGCTGGCGGCCCCCGTGCCGACCGACCGCGTCGGCATGATCGGCCTGCGCTCGGTCGATCCCGCCGAACGCGCCGCGCTGGAGAAAGACCGCGCCATGCTGGCCGATATGCGCAGCATCGACGAACACGGCATCAAGGCCCCGCTGATGGCCTTTCTGGACCGCGTCCGCGCCGCGAACGGTATTCTGCATGTCTCGCTGGACGTGGACTTCCTTGATCCCGCAATCGCCCCGGCCGTCGGCACCACCGTTCCCGGCGGCGCCACCGAACGCGAGGCGCATCTGGTCATGGAATTGCTGCACGAAAGCGGGCTGGTCTGCTCGCTGGACCTGGTCGAACTGAATCCTTTCCTGGATGAACGCGGCCGGACCGCGAAACTGATGGTCGACCTGGCCGCCTCGCTGCTTGGACGCCGCATCTTCGACCGCATTACCCGGAGCTTCTGATGCACTCCCTTCAGGCCCCTTCGGCCGTGGTCATGATCCGGCCACACGCCTTTGCCTCGAATCCCGAAACGCGAGATGACAACGCGTTCCAGACGCTGGCCAACCACTCGACCGAGGCGACCTCGGCCGCCGCCCGCGACGAGCATGACCGCGCGGTCGAGCAGTTGCGCCACGCCGGCGTGACCGTACATGTGTTCGACGATTTCGGTGACAACGACACGCCCGACAGCGTGTTTCCGAACAACTGGTTCTCGACCCATCCGGGCGGGCACGTGGCGATCTATCCGATGTTCGTCCCCTCGCGCCGGCGCGAACGGCGGATGGATGTGATCGAGATGCTGAAACGCGACTATCGCGTTCAGGACGTGATCGACTATTCCGGGCTCGAGCAGGACAACCTCGCACTGGAGGGCACCGGTGCGATGGTGCTCGATCACGTCGGGCGCATTGCCTATACCGTCAAATCCAACCGTGCCGACCCGGTGCTGCTGGAACGGTTTTGCACCCACTTCAACTATGAACCCATCGCCTTCGAGGCCAGCGACGCGCAAGGCCGCGATGTCTATCACACCAATGTTCTGATGGGGATCGGCACACACTACGCCCTGATCTGTCTGGACATGATCACCGACCCCGAGCGGCGCGCGACCGTTCGGGCGCGGCTGGAGGAATCCGGCCGCAGGGTGATCGACCTGACCCACGACCAGATCGCTGAATTCGCCGGAAACGCCATTGAACTGACGGGCCGTGACGGGCTGATTCTGGCGTTGTCGAGCCGGGCTTTGGCCGCGCTGCGTCCCGATCAGATTGACATCATCCAGGACAGCGCGACGCTGCTGCCGCTATCCGTTCCCACCATCGAAACCGCCGGCGGGTCGGTGCGCTGCATGATCGCAGGCATCCACCTGTCACGCCGCTAGGAGAGACCCCATGCAACCTTCCGACAAGGCGCTTGTTCCCTTCGTATCCGTCGACAACATGATGCGGCTGATCCACCACATCGGTGTCGAAAGAATGATCACCGAGATCGCCGCCCAGATCGAGGATGACTTCAAACGCTGGGAGAGCTTTGACAAGACCCCGCGCATCCCGGCCCATTCCCCGCATGGCGTGATCGAACTGATGCCAACTTCGGATGGCGAGGCCTATGGGTTCAAATATGTGAACGGCCACCCCAAGAACACATCCGAAGGCCTGCAGACCGTCACCGCGTTCGGCCTGCTTGCGGACGTGTACACCGGGTATCCGACCCTGTTGACCGAGATGACCATGCTGACGGCGCTGCGCACCGCGGCAACCTCGGCGCTGGTTGGCAAATACCTGGCCCCCAAGAACGCCACCACCATGGCGATGATCGGCAATGGCGCACAGTCCGAGTTCCAGTGCCTAGCCTTCAAGGCCATGTGTGGAATTGATACCGTTCGCCTTTATGACATCGATCCCGCCGCCACCGCGAAATGCGCGGCCAACCTGCAAGGGACCGGCTTGAACGTGGTTTCGTGCCGCTCGGCCGAAGAGGCGATCGAGGGTGCGCAGATCATCACCACCTGCACCGCCGATAAGAAATACGCCACCATCCTGACCGACAACATGGTCGGCCCGGGCGTGCACATCAACGCGATCGGCGGCGACTGCCCCGGCAAGACTGAATTGCATCGCGATATCCTTCTGCGGTCCGACATATTCGTGGAATACCCCGAGCAGACCCGGATCGAAGGTGAAATTCAAGCGCTGGACCCTGACCACCCGGTCACCGAGATGTGGCAGGTCATCACCGGTCAGGCCGAAGGTCGCCGTGACGACCGTCAGATCACCCTGTTTGACAGCGTCGGTTTCGCGATTGAGGACTTCTCCGCTCTGCGCTACGTCAAACGCGCGATCGAGGGAACCGAGTTTTTCGAGCCCTTGGACATGCTGGCCGACCCAGACGATCCGCGCGATCTCTACGGCATGCTGATGCGGGCCAAGTGAAGCCCCTTGGCACTGTCTTGCCGGCGGGCTGGTTGGGGGCTCTGCCCCCATCGCCTTCGGCGATCCCCCCGGGATATTTCTGGCCAGATGAAAGGTCTTGCGTTCGGATGGAATGCCAAAGTTCCATGCCTTTCCTTCCGTGCTAGCAGGCGGCAGTGTGTGGATTGACACACCGCAAAATTCATCTGGCTCAAAATATCCCGGAGCGCGAGGCAGGGCCTCGCACATGCAGTTGTGGCTGGGTCAGCCGCCCCCCTAGCCCGCGAGAGAGGGCAAGTAGAGAACGATTGCCGGAAACGCGACCAGCAGCGCAATCGTGACCGCATCAGCCACAAAAAACGGCGCCACGCCCTTGAACACGTCCTGCACGCTCAGATCCGGTCGCACACCTGCCACCACGAAACAGTTCAATCCGATTGGCGGGGTGATCAGGCAGAACTCGGCCATCTTGACCACCAAGATGCCGAACCAGATCGCGCACATGGGTCCGGACATGCCGAATGTGCTGTCGGCCGCGCTTACCGCTTCACCGCCGTTCAGCGCCATGACGGCCGGGTAGACAACCGGCAGTGTCAGCAGGAGCATACCGATCGCATCCATAAACATGCCCAGCACGGCGTAAGCTAGCAAGATACAGATCAGGATCAGCATGGGCGACATGTGCAAGGACGTGATCCAATCGGAGAACGCGCCGGGCAGATCGGCGAAGCCTAGGAACCGGACATAGATCAGAACGCCCCAGATGATCGTGAATATCATCGCCGTCAGCTTGGCGGTTTCCAGCAGCGCTGATTTCAGTTGCTGCCAGCGCATACCGTTGAAAACAGCGAAGCAGAACACGATGAATGCACCGATGGCTCCGCCCTCGGTCGGTGTTCCCCACGCATTTTCTCCAAACGGGTTGTAGACGAAGCAGATGATGATCAAGACCACCGCAACGATCGGCAAGGCCCCCGGCAACGCCGCAAAGCGTTGTTTCCAAGTGAAGCCAGTTACCGGAGGTCCGACCGACTTGAAAACCATCGCAATGCCGACGATCAGCAACCCGTAAACCAGGGCGGAAAAAGCGCCGGGAATGAACCCGGCCAAGAGCAGTTTGCCAACGTCCTGCTCGACGATGATCGCATAGATCACCAGGATCGCCGAAGGCGGGATCAGCGAGGCCAGCGTGCCACCGGCGGCCACCACGCCGGCCGCGAAGCGTTTGTTGTAGCCGACCTCCAGCATCTCGGGGATGGCGATGCGTGCGAACACGGCCGAGGTGGCCACCGAAGCCCCCGAAACCGCTGCGAAACCTGCGGTTGCAAAGACCGTGGACACCGCCAGGCCACCGGGTACCCAGGCGATCCAGCGCTTGGCGGCCTCGAACAGGGCGCGCGTCAACCCGGCGTAGTAGGCCAGATACCCGATCAGGATGAAGGTGGGGATCAAGCTGAGCGTGTGCGACGCCACTTTGGAATGCGGCACCTGTCCGGCCGTCTTGACCGCGACGGTCAGCGCCTTTCCGAACCGATCCGGATCATAGCCGAACTTGGCCCAGAAGACCCACACCAGACCGACAAGCCCCGCCAAACCGGCGGCGAAGGCCACACGCATACCAGCGACCACCAGTACCAGCAGACCGCCCGTAACCCAAAGGCCGATATCAATCGTGTCCATGTGTCAGTCCCGCTTCTCAAACTGCTCGGCTTCGGCGGCGGCTTGCGCGGCCACATCTTGAATCATCGGAACCGCCGCAGGCGCATCAAGGCCCAGCACGAAGGCGCGCCCATAGCCCCAGATCTGCAGACACAGCCGCAGGCAGAGGACGGAAAACGCAACGGGCGCCAACAGCTTGGCGGGCCAGATCGGGATACCGATGTCGATTGAACTGTCGCGACTCCACATCGGGGCGCCGAAATCGAAGGACCGGTCGAAATGCGCCCAACTGCCCCAGACCAGCGCCACCATAAGGACAAGGATCAGAACAACCGAGACGAGTTCGAACAGCCACAGTGCACGACCGTGCAGGCGCGCAATGACGATGTCCATTCGGATATGCCCGCCCTCTCGCTGCACATACGAGATCCCAAGGAAGGCAATCAGCGGCATGGCCTGCTCGATCCAGTCGACATAGCCCGGCAAAGGGGCATTGACCGCGTTTCGGCCGCTGACGGAAATCACGGCCAGTACCATCAATCCGAACACGGCAAGCCCACTGAGCAAGGCCAGAAAACGTTCGAGTTTCAGCAAATGCCGGTCAAGACGACTAAGCAAACTGCCGTCTTCCAGCACGGTGGCCTGTCCTGCCATCCGGTCGTCCCCTATCTGGAAAAAAACCGGGGGCCGATGCGCCCCCGGTCAGTGGTGTCAGTTGCCGCCGCGCTGCTGCTTGAGCGTGGATTGCACTAGGTCATACAGCTCTTGCGCCGGAAGGCCCTGGGCCGACATGTCGGCGATCCACTGTTCGCGGATCGGGTCGGCTGCCTTGGCCCGGAACTCGGCCAGAACCGCGTCGTCGATCATCACCTTCTGCACGCCCTTTTCTTCCAGAACGCTGTCCCATTTCTTGAGCAACTCGCCATAGTTCGCGAGATAATGCGCAATGGCTTCGTCGATCGAGCTGTCCAGAGCCTCGCGATGTTCCGACGGCAGCGCCTCGTAGGCGTCGATATTCACCACGACCGGGCAATTCACCGTGCCAGGGTTCAGGTTCGCGGTCCACCAGTCCGCCTCGTTGATGGTGCCGAAGGACAGATGCGCATGCTGGGCGAAGGCCACGGTATCGACGACGCCGGACTGCATCGCGTTGTAGGCTTCGGTAGCGGGCACCGACGTGGGCACCGCGCCTACCGACTCGAACGCGTTGCCGATGCCACCGGTCGCGCGCACGCGCATGCCTTCAAACTCAGACAGCTCATCCCGTGGCTCACCCTTGCCGACCAGATTGTACTGCGGCATCGGCGAGGTCATGAGGATGCGTGCATTCCACTGTGCCATCTCGTCCTTGACCGCGGGGTGGTCATAGACCGCATGGCTGACCGCGACCTCTTCGTCCAGCGTGTTCACACCCAGGAACGGAAGTTCCAGCACCGTGATCGCGCGGTTCTTGTCGCGGTGATAACCCGCGCAGAACTGGGCCATCTCGAAGGCGCCGATCTCGATCCCGTCCAAGTTTTCCCTGGGTTTGGACAGGCCACCATAGCTGACGTTGATGGTAAACGCGCCATCGGTCTTCTCGCTGACCAGTTCGGCCAGCTTTTCCACATGTTCGGTGAAAGCACGGCGCTTGCCCCAGACCGACGCGTTCCATTCCGTCGCGGCCGCTTCGGTCACGAAAGACACGGCCAAGGCGGCGATCGCCGCGCCGCTCAACATCTTGTTCATCATAATCTCTCCCTTTGGCACACCCCCTCCCGGGGCGCTTGGGGTCAAGCTAGCGCCAACATGTGAATGTGCCAAGCCCCCGTTCAGACCAGCGCCCCAACAGTCGGGCAATGGACACGCCGTGCGGGAATTGCACCTGGGCAGGCTTCCCCATGACGGGAAGGAACTGCACGACGGCATCGTTTACAAAATCACGGAGACAATTTCGTTGTTTTACAGACACCCAGATCTTGGGAACATAGAAAATTTTTACAATTCGCAACTGTATCGAGAAAGTTGTTTACAAACAAATCCAAGGATTACGGCAATTTATTTCTTTCTTTTCGCGATGCCGTATTATCCATCGCGGGGAAGAAGCGGATCAACGATGCCCAAAGAAGGGGCAAACTTGATCCATCGAATATCCAGTCAGAGGGAGGAGCCTCAGTATGACCAGCGCTGCCCAGGCAGAAACCAAGGTTTATCCGCCATCCGCCGAAACCGTAGCCCGCGCCCATGTGGACGCCGAAAAATACGCCCGGATGTATGAGGAGTCGGTCAGCGACCCCGAGGCATTCTGGGGCGAGCACGGCAAGCGGATCGATTGGATCAAGCCCTATTCCAAGGTCAAGGACGTCAACTACGATTTCGGCTCGGTCAAGATCAACTGGTTCGCTGACGGCACGCTGAACGTCTCGGCCAACTGCCTGGACCGACACCTCAAGACCCGGGGCGATCAGACCGCGATCATCTGGGAACCGGACGATCCGAATGACGAAGCCCAGCACATCACCTATGCCGAGCTGCACCGCCGCACCTGCCGGATGGCCAACATTCTGGAGTCGATGGGCGTGCGCAAGGGCGACCGGGTGGTGATCTATCTGCCGATGATCCCCGAGGCCGCCTATGCCATGCTGGCCTGCGCCCGCATCGGCGCGATCCACTCGATCGTGTTTGCCGGCTTCTCGCCCGACGCGCTGGCGGCCCGGGTCAATGGCTGTGACGCCAAGGTCATCATCACCGCCGACGAGGCGCCGCGCGGTGGCCGCAAGACCCCGCTGAAGTCGAATGCCGACGCTGCCCTGCTGCACTGCAAGGACACGGTGAAGTGCCTGGTGGTCAAGCGCACCGGTGGCCAGACCACCTGGATCGAGGGGCGCGACTTTGACTACAACGAAATGGCGCTGGAGGCCGACGATTACTGTGCCCCGGCCGAGATGAACGCCGAAGATCCCCTGTTCATCCTCTACACCTCGGGCTCGACCGGCCAGCCCAAAGGCGTGGTGCATACCACCGGCGGCTATCTGGTCTATGCCTCGATGACGCATGAGATCACCTTCGATTGCCATGACGGCGACATCTATTGGTGTACGGCGGACGTGGGCTGGGTCACCGGGCACAGCTATATCGTCTATGGCCCGCTGGCCAATGGCGCGACCACGCTGATGTTCGAAGGTGTGCCGACCTATCCCGACGCCTCGCGGTTCTGGCAGGTCTGCGAAAAGCACAAGGTCAACCAGTTCTACACCGCCCCCACCGCGATCCGCGCGCTAATGGGTCAGGGCAACGAGTTCGTCGAGAAATGCGACCTGTCCAGCCTGCGCATCTTGGGAACCGTGGGCGAGCCGATCAACCCCGAGGCCTGGACCTGGTACCACGAGGTCGTCGGCAAGGGGAAATGCCCGATCGTGGACACCTGGTGGCAGACCGAGACCGGCGGCCACATGATGACCCCCCTGCCCGGCGCGCATGCGACCAAACCCGGGTCGGCGATGAAACCTTTCTTTGGTGTTCAGCCCGTCGTGCTGGACCCGCAGTCTGGCGTCGAGATCACCGGAAACGGGGTCGAAGGCGTGCTGTGCATCAAGGACAGCTGGCCGGGCCAGATGCGTACCGTCTGGGGCGATCATGAGCGGTTCGAGAAGACCTATTTCTCGGACTACAAGGGCTATTACTTTACCGGTGACGGCTGCCGCCGCGACGAGGACGGGGATTACTGGATCACCGGCCGCGTCGATGACGTGATAAACGTCTCGGGCCACCGCATGGGCACCGCCGAGGTCGAAAGCGCGCTGGTGGCGCACCCGGCCGTAGCCGAAGCCGCCGTGGTGGGCTATCCGCACGACATCAAGGGCCAGGGCATCTATTGCTACGTCACCCTGATGAACGACCGCGAGCCCACGGAGGAGCTGCGCAAGGAGTTGCGCCAGTGGGTCCGCACGGAGATCGGCCCGATCGCCAGCCCCGACGTGATCCAGTGGGCCCCGGGCCTGCCCAAGACGCGCTCGGGCAAGATCATGCGCCGCATCCTGCGCAAGATCGCCGAAAACGACTTTGGTTCGCTAGGCGACACCTCGACCCTGGCCGATCCTTCGGTGGTCGAAGATCTGATCGAAAACCGGGCCAACAAGTGAGGGCATGATGCAGGCTGATACGATCACCAAGCCCGCCGTCCTGATCCTTCTCGGCCCTCCGGGCGCCGGGAAGGGCACGCAGGCCCGCATGCTCGAAGATAAATTCGGTCTGGTGCAACTCAGCACCGGCGACCTGCTGCGCGCCGCCGTGGCCGCCGGAACCGAGGCTGGCAAGGCCGCCAAGGCGGTGATGGAGGCCGGTGGCTTGGTCAGCGACGACATCGTCATCGCGATCCTGCGCGACCGTCTGGCCGAACCCGACTGCGCGCGCGGTGTCATCCTTGACGGCTTTCCGCGCACCACGGTTCAGGCCGAGTCGCTGGACAAGCTGCTGTCGGAAAACGGTCAGAAGGTGAACGCGGCCATCAGCCTCGAGGTCGAGGACGCCGAGATGGTGACCCGGATCGCCGGCCGCTATACCTGCGCCAATTGCGGCGAGGGCTATCACGACCAGTTCAAGCAGCCAAAGGTCGAAGGCGTCTGCGACAAGTGCGGCGGCACCGCCTTCAGCCGGCGTGCCGACGACAACGCGGAAACCGTTGCTTCGCGGCTGGCGGCCTATCACGAACAGACCGCGCCCCTGATCGACTATTACCAGCGTCAGGGCGTATTGAAGCGGCTGAATGCCATGGGTCAGATCGAAGAGATCGCCCGCGGCCTTGAAGGCATCGTGGGGGAGGCGATGCGCTAAAGGGGAAAGGCAAGCCCCCGAATTACGTTTCTTCACTGGAACCGCCTTGGCGGACCAGAGGAGCTTTGCCTGACGCCGCCCCCGGCGGTCAGGCCCAATCGAAGGGTGGCCCGGCGTTTCGGAGGACAAGGGCAATGGACCACCCTGGAGGAAGCAAGGAGGAAACCGCAATGGCGGATCATTCAACAAACTCCGCGCAGACTGCCGAAGCCGGCAAGGGCTATTGGCAGGCAAACCTGCGTCTCATCTACATCAGCCTCATCATCTGGGCGCTGGTGTCATTCGGGTTCGGCATTCTGCTGCGCCCCCTGCTGTCGGGCATCGCCGTCGGCGGTACCGATCTGGGCTTCTGGTTCGCGCAGCAAGGCTCGATCCTGGTCTTTCTGGCGCTGATCTTCTTCTACGCCTGGCGCATGAACAAGCTGGATGCCGAATTCGGCGTCGACGAAGAATAAGGGAGCGAGGGGACAATGGATCAGTTTACCATCAACCTGCTGTTCGTGGGCGCGTCGTTCGCGCTTTACATCGGCATCGCGATCTGGGCCCGCGCAGGGTCCACATCGGAATTCTACGCCGCCGGTCGCGGCGTTCACCCGGTCACCAACGGCATGGCCACGGCGGCCGACTGGATGTCGGCGGCCTCGTTCATCTCGATGGCGGGTCTGATTGCCTTTACTGGCTATGACAACAGCTCATTCCTGATGGGCTGGACCGGCGGCTATGTGCTGCTGGCGCTTCTGCTTGCGCCCTATCTGCGCAAGTTTGGCAAGTTCACCGTGTCCGAGTTCATCGGCGATCGCTTCTACAGCCAGACCGCGCGCGTCGTGGCGGTGATCTGTCTGATCGTGGCCTCGGTCACCTACGTGATCGGCCAGATGACCGGCGTGGGCGTGGCCTTTGGCCGCTTTCTGGAAGTGTCGAACACCACCGGGTTGCTGATCGGCGCGGGCGTCGTGTTCGCCTACGCGGTGTTCGGCGGCATGAAGGGCGTGACCTATACTCAGGTCGCTCAGTACTGCGTGCTGATCACCGCTTACACGATCCCGGCGATCTTCATCTCGCTGCAGCTGACCGGCAACCCGATCCCGGCTCTGGGCCTGTTCGGCGACACCGCCGGCGGTGAGCCGCTGCTGACCAAGCTGGACGCCATCGTGGCCGAGCTGGGATTTGCCGAATACACCGCCCATCACGCGAATACGTTGAACATGGTTTTGTTCACCCTGTCGCTGATGATCGGCACCGCCGGCCTGCCCCACGTCATCATGCGCTTCTTCACCGTTCCCAAAGTGTCGGACGCCCGCTGGTCGGCGGGTTGGGCGCTGGTGTTCATCGCGCTGCTGTACCTGACCGCCCCCGCGGTTGGCGCCATGGCCCGTCTGAACATCACCGACATGATGTGGCCGAACGGCGGCATCGAAGGCGGCGCTGTATCGCTGGAGCAGATCGACAACGATGCCCGGTATGACTGGATGGCGACCTGGCAGAAAACCGGCCTGCTGGACTGGGAAGACAAGAACGGCGACGGCAAGATCCAGTACTACAACGATCAGAACGCCGACATGCAGGCGCTTGCCGAGGAAAAAGGCTGGGTCGGCAACGAGTTGACCAACTTCAACCGCGACATCCTGGTTCTGGCCAACCCCGAAATCGCCAACTTGCCGGGTTGGGTGATCGGTCTGGTCGCGGCCGGTGGTCTTGCGGCTGCGCTTTCGACCGCTGCGGGCCTGCTGCTGGCAATCTCGTCGGCGGTGTCGCACGACCTGATCAAGGGCTCGATCAACCCGAGCATCTCGGAAAAGGGCGAGCTTCTGGCGGCGCGGATCGCAATGGCCGTGGCCATCGTGGTTGCCACCTATCTGGGCCTCAACCCTCCGGGCTTTGCGGCGCAAACCGTGGCGCTGGCCTTCGGTCTGGCGGCGGCCTCGATCTTCCCGGCGCTGATGATGGGGATCTTCTCGACCCGCATCAACAACACCGGCGCGGTCGCGGGCATGCTGGCTGGTCTGACCGTCACCCTGGTCTACATCTTCCTGCACAAGGGCTGGCTGTTCATTCCGGGCACCAACTCGTTCACCGATGCAGACCCGCTGCTGGGTCCGATCAAATCGACCTCGTTCGGTGCGATCGGCGCCATGGTCAACTTCGGCGTCGCCTATGTGGTGGCCGGCATGACCAAGGAAACCCCGCAGGAGATCAAGGATCTGGTCGAAAGCGTACGCATTCCCCGTGGTGCGGGCGCGGCTCAGGACCACTGAGCCGGATGCGGTCCGCGATGATGCATCACGGGCCGTTTCCCTCGACCAACTTTTCCCGCCCGGCTAAACCCCGGGCGGGGCTTTTCATTCCAGCGGACGGGCGAACCCATGGCGCTTTCACCTGATCAGATCACCCGGTTCCTGAAATCCGTGCACCCCTATGACGCGCTGCCGGTCGAGGAACTGGCCGACATCGCGGCCCGGATCGAAGCGCGCGAAATCCCAAAGGGCACCGTCATCTATCACCGCGGCGCGAAATTGCCCGGCCTGTTCATCATCTACGAAGGCCAGGTCGAGATCACCGACGAAAACGGCGCGGTCGTATCCCATCTGGGCCTGCGCAACTCGTTTGGCGAGCGTGGGCTGATGCGCGACGGACGCGCGGTGACCACGGCAACGGCTGACGCGCCCTCGGTTCTGCTGATCATCCCCGCCAACCTGTTTTCCGATCTGCTCAAGCGCCACGTCGTCATCGCCAAATTCTTCAACCGGGCCCGCCCCGTGCGGCCCGAACAGCAATCGCTGGCCACCACACGGGTGGAAACCCTGATGGCGCGCAAGCCGGCCACCTGCACCCCGGACACGACCGTTCAGGAAGCCGCGCGCCTGATGCGTGACCGGGGCATTTCGTCGGTCTGCATCACCCAGCGCGGTGCGCTGCGCGGCATTGCCACGGTTCGGGACCTGTCGGGCAAGGTCGTGGCGGGCGCCCTGCCCCCGACGACCCCGGTGTCACAGATCATGACCCCGGACCCGCTGACCCTGTCGCCCGGCGCTATCGGCTCGGACGTTCTGCACGCGATGCTGGAATGCGGTATCGGCCATATCCCCATCACCGAAGGCGGGCGCCTGGTCGGGATCGTTACCCAGACCGACCTGACCCGGTTCCAGGCCGTCAGCTCGGCCGAGCTGGTCAGCCGCATCGCGCAGGCCAGGTCGGCGACCGAGATGGCCGCGGTCACGGCCGAGATCCCGAACCTGCTGGTGCAACTGGTGGCGGCCGGCAACCGGCACGAGGTCGTTACCCGCCTGATCACCGACATCGCTGACGCCGCGACGCGCCGGTTGCTGGCGCTGGCCGAGCAGGAACTCGGCCCGGCGCCCGTCCCCTATCTGTGGCTGGCTTGTGGCTCGCAGGGTCGACAGGAACAGACGGGCGTATCCGATCAGGACAATTGCCTGATGCTGGATGACAGCGTCACCGATGCCGACCTGCCCTATTTCGAGGCGCTGGCCAAATTCGTGTCCGACGGGCTGGATACCTGTGGGTATTTTTATTGCCCCGGTGACATGATGGCGACCAATCCGCGCTGGCGGCAGCCGGTCCGGGTCTGGCGCGAATATTTCAAAGGCTGGATCGCCAAGCCCAATCCCGAGGCGCAGATGTTGGCCTCGGTTATGTTCGACCTGCGCCCCATCGGTGGCCGGTTCGAGCTGTTTTCCGACCTGCAGGCCGAAACCCTGCGCGCGGCCCGGGCGAACTCGATCTTCGTGGCGCACATGATCTCGAATTCGTTGAAGCACACGCCGCCACTGGGCCTGCTGCGCGGGATCGCCACGATCCGCTCGGGCGAGCACCGCAACACGCTGGACCTCAAGCACAACGGCGTGGTGCCGGTGGTCGATCTGGGCCGCGTCTACAGCCTGCAGGGTGAATTGACCGAGGTAAACACCCGCGCGCGCCTCAAGGCAGCCGAGGCCGCAGGGGTGCTCAGCCCGTCGGGCGCGCGGGACCTGCTGGATGCCTACGACCTGATCGCGGAAACCCGGTTGAACCATCAGGTCAAACAGATCAGGAATGGCGACAAGCCCGACAACTATCTTGCGCCGTCGGAACTGTCGGACTTTGAGCGAAGTCATCTTCGGGACGCGTTCGTCGTGGTAAAAACGATGCAATCCGCGGTCGGGCACGGCAAGGGGATGCTGGGGTAAAGACCCCGGCAGGAAGAACGGAGGAGGAAGATGTTTCTTGAGCTGATCGGCACGATCTTTGCGGGCTTTGCCATCGCGGGCCTCGTGATGGGGCTGAACCGACTGACCGGTGGCCGTCTGCCAAAATGGTCGGCTCCGGTTGCGGCCGGTTTGGGCATGATCGCGGTCACGATCGTCAGCGAGTATTCCTGGTACGACCGCACCCGTGACGCCCTGCCCGAGGGCCTGACCGTCGTGCAAGAGGTCGAAAGCCGCGCGCTCTATCGCCCCTGGACCTATGCGGTGCCCTATGTTGACCGGTTCGCGGCCGTCAATACGGCTTCGTTGCGGACCAACGCGCAGGTGCCGGATCAGCGCCTGATCGACCTGTACTTCTTCGGCCGCTGGGCGCCGGTGTCCAAGATGCCTGTTGCCGTTGACTGCGCCAACCACAGACGGGCCAGCCTGGCGGACGGCGCCGCGTTTGACGCCGACGGTCGGTTGATCGGCGCCGACTGGCTTCCGGTCGGAGCGGATGACCCCGTCGTGTCTGCCACCTGCGGAGCCTGACCATGCTGACCCGCCTGAGCCTGCGCCTGAGAATTTTTCTGTTCTTCTGCTTGCTTGCCGCGGGAGGCATCGCCATCACCCTGATCGCGCTTTGGCTTGGCCTGCGCCGGGCCGACCCCGCGGACATGACCAGCGCCTTCGTGTTCAGCGGCCTGATGATCTCGTTTGGCTTGCTGGGGCTGGTCGCTGGTGTCTGGCTGCTGTTCGACGACAACGTGGCCAAACCGATCGAACGCCTGTCGGCGCAGTTGCGCGCACGTGCACATGCGGGGGTGGATACCGATCTCGACCTGCAGGCGGCGCGCTATCTGGGTGATCTGGCCCCCGCCGCCGCCAGCCTGGCCGAACGACTGGCCAGCACCGCCCTGTCCACCGCCGAGGCCGTGGCTGCCGAAACCGCTCATCTCGCCTCGGAAAAAGAGCACTTGACCGCGCTCCTGTCCGAGATCCCGGTCGCAATGCTTCTGGCGGGGCCAAACCACCAGATCGTTCTGTACGACGCGCAGGCCGCCGAGGTTCTGGCGCAAATCGCCCATCCCCGTCTGAACGCCTCGCTGTTCGACTATCTCGAACGCAAACCTCTGCTGGACGCTTACGAGAAGCTGGCGAAAACCGGCATGGATGTCTATTGCACCCTCGCCAGCGTGGACGGACGGCAGACCTACACGGCACGCATGAAGCCGTTGGGCGATGCGCCGGGCTATATGCTGATCTTCGAAGACAGCGTCGCCCGCATCCCGCCCGAGGCCGCGCGCCCTCTGGTCTATGATTTCGACCTTCTGGACACCCCCGGCGACGAGGCTTTTGAGAACCGCCCCCTGTCGCAACTGTGCTTTGTGGTCTTCGACACCGAAACCACCGGTTTGCTGCCGCACAAGGACGAGATCGTGCAGATCGGCGCCGTCCGTGTCGTCAAGGGGCGCATCGTCGAGGGCGAGCAGTTCGACACGCTGGTCAATCCGGGCGTTCCGATTCCACCCGCTTCCACCAAGGTCCACAAGGTCAGCGACCGCATGGTGCAGGATGCACCAGATATCGTGACCGCCGGCCGCAAGTTCCACCATTTTGCCCGCGACGCGGTGGTCGTGGCCCATAACGCTCCCTTCGACATGGCCTTTCTGAGGCGCCACGCGAAGCGGATGCAGGTCGAGTGGGATCACCCCATTCTTGACACTGTTCTGCTGTCGGCGGTTCTGTTCGGAGCCAGCGAAACCCATACGCTCGACGCTTTGTGCGAAAGACTGGGCGTGGAAATCCCCGAGACGCTCCGTCACACGGCTTTGGGGGATGCGGTTGCGACGGCTGAAGCGTTGGTGCGCATGCTGCCAATGCTGGCTGCGCGCGGAATGCAGACCTTCGGCGACGTGATTGCAGAAACCCGCAAGCACGGTCGGTTGCTGGAAGACCTGAACTGACTCAGCCTATTGATCGCGATACAGCTTTTCGTGGACAATTCCGCTTCGGCATGGCACCCCGGGGCCGAGCACTGGACGCGCATGAAATGACAGCAAAGACATTCAAACCCGGCCCCGAGAACTCCCTGGCCTTTCGCGAGGCGCTGGGCTGTTTCGGCACGGGCGTCACCGTCGTCACAACCGCAACTCCTAGCGGTCCGGCGGCGATAACCGTCAACTCCTTTGCTTCGGTCTCTCTGGATCCGCCTTTGGTGCTGTGGTGTTTGGGCAATGAATCGAACCGGTTCGAAGCCTTCAATGACGCGCAGCACTATGCGATCCATGTGATGGCGCAGGATCAACAGGAGCTTGCCTTGCGATTTGCCCGCGATGGCCGGGATTTCTCGCATACCGAATGGCATGCGGACGATCGCGGTCGTCCCCTGCTGGACACCTGCCTTGCCCGGTTCGACTGTTCGCTGTTCGCCCGTCATCCGGCCGGCGACCACGCGATCCTCGTCGGCCAGGTCGAAAACGTCATGGTCCAGCCCGGCAAAGGTCTGATATTCAAGCGCGGTCAGTTCGGAGGATTCGACGATCTGATGTGATCCGCGTCCCGAGCAACCTGAAGAAACTTCGGCAATAGCTTTTGAACAGCACCAAAAAAACAATTCATCTTTGTACACACCCCGAAAACGGCGGGAAGCTCTGTCAGCTATTGCTTGCGTCATTCGCTGGGCCGAGCCAGCATTTTCCATCGGGTGTCAAACAGCCTGTCCAAACGCGTAATGGGTCGGCGAGTCTTTGATCCGGATGGATTTCAACCGCTTCGCAATCACGCCATAGCACGCGAATATCGCAAGCATTTCGGCGACCATTGCTGGCAGAAGAAAAGCTTTTCTTTCGTCCGCAACCCCTACGACCTGCTTGTTTCGATGCTCTCTTACATGCAGCAGCACCATGAGCATCCCGAGCATGAAAGAGTCCAGGGCCTGAGCTTTCGCGACTGCATTCTGAGCACGTTCGATCCGGATCGGCCGGCACGCTTTCAAACTCAGCTTCTGACCGATGCAAAAGACCGGCAAATAGTGCACCGGATCGGACGCTTCGAGACGATCGGCGAAAGCTTTGACGAAATCACCCGGTATATCGGGCTGAAGGTCCGGCTGCCGCACATGAACAAATCGAAACGTGGAAAATATATCGACCACTATGACCCAGAAACCATCGGACGGGTCGCACACGTCTTTCAGCGCGAGTTTGACGCACTGGGCTACAGCACTGACCCAACGTGCACCGAGTTCGGGCCAATCAAGCTTGAGCGTCACCCCAAGCTTGTCGATTGAGCCGCCACCCGGCATGACTGCCAGGCCGGAACTCTGTTCATTCGTCCAATGACCCGTGCACGGCAAAGGCCTCCAACTCGGCCTCTTGCGGCGTGATCACCCGAAAAGCCTCGTGAACGCCGGACTCGGTCAGGCTGCGGGCAACGGTCAGCAGGGTGTTGGGTGCATGATCGTCACACATCTCGGACATATGGGCCAACTCGGCACGGGCCACGTCCAGCGCCGCCTCGACCGACGGCGCGCCGTAAAGGCGCACGAAATGCTCGGCCAGGTTGGTGGCCAGCCGCTCCATCTCGGCCGGTTCGATCTGCGTCACCGCCACGAAGGTCACGCGCCCGAAGGTCTCGAGCCCCAGCCACCCATTGGCAAATGCCTGACGCGCCTTGCCGGCCAGGTCGGCCTCGCCCCAGTTCGAAAATTCGAACCCGCCCGAGATGCACCACTCGCCCGTTCGAGCGGGCGAGTGAAAGACGTTCAGGTCGCTTTCGTCGAAATGAATGGCGCGGGCCAGGTTCAATGGGTGTCCTCCAACAGATGGGTCAACGGAACAAGCTGGGTGTCCGCCCCGTTCCGCAACAGCATGCCGAACCGCTCATCGGCCCCGAGAAACACGCCGCGATCACCATAAGGCTCTCCGACGCCCTGCAGCAAGCCCATCCATTCCCCGTGCAACGGCGCGTTGCCATCCTCGGACCAGCGGTTCAGCCAGGTCAGCATGTGACGCGACCAGCTTTCGACCAGCTGCACCGGGGACACTTCCGCGCAGCCTTCATCATACAGGGCCGTCACATCGGGCGACTTGCCGGGCTCGTCCCCGGTTTGCAGCAAAGCCAGTTCCCAGCCGACGACCAGCCAGTCGGGCACGGTTTCCGGATCGGATGTCGACGCGGCCACACGAAATCGGCCGCAGCGGGCCCCGTTGACGAAAATCGGACCATCCCAGCCCAGATGCACCGCCACCTCGGGCGGAGCCAGCGCGCCCAGCGCGTTCTGAAACCCGACGGCACACAGCGGCAGCATGGCCATGGCGTCCTGCAATGGCACCTCGGGCGCAAACACGATGGCCGCGCGCACGCGATCCGCCTGGATGTTGTAGACGACGCTGCCCGCATCGCAGCCCAGCGCCGCCATGGCCTGCGCATGGTCGAACGGATCTTCCCCACCCTGCACCGGGTGCCCGGACAGCAACGGCGGAAAGACCGGCTGCGTCATGCCTTGCCCTTGGCGATCAGATCGCGGGCGATCTTGCGGAAGGCCTCGGCCTGCGGGCTATCGGGTTTGCTGACCACGATCGGTGCCCCACCATCAGCGGCCACGCGGATATCCAGATGCAGCGGAATTTCCCCCAGCAACGGCACCCCCAGTTCGGCGGCTTCTGCGGCGACACCCCCATGGCCGAACACGTGTTCCTCGTGCCCGCAGTGCGAGCAGATATGCGTGGACATGTTCTCGATCATGCCGACGATCGGCGTTTTCAGCTGGCGGAACATGTCGATGCCTTTGCGCGCGTCGATCAGGGCCACGTCTTGCGGGGTCGATACGACGATGGCGCCGTCTACCTTGAACTTCTGGCTCAGCGTCAGCTGCACGTCACCGGTGCCGGGCGGCAGGTCGACGATCAGCACGTCCAACGCGCCCCACTGCACCTGGCTCATCATCTGCTGCAACGCGCCCATAAGCATCGGACCGCGCCAGACCACCGCCTGACCTTCGTTGGTCATCAACCCCATCGACATCATGGTGACGCCGTGATTGCGCAGCGGCAGGATGGTCTTGCCATCGGGGCTGGCCGGCCGTCCCGACACGCCCAGCATGCGCGGCTGCGAAGGGCCGTACACATCGGCATCCAGCAGGCCGACCCGCCGCCCTTCGGCCGCCAGCGCACAGGCTAGGTTGGCCGAGACGGTCGACTTTCCGACCCCGCCCTTGCCCGAGGCCACGGCGATGATCCGGTCAACCCCGGGTACCGCCTGCGGCCCGGTCTGCGAGGGTTTGGGCTTGGGTTTCAAATCCGGCGGCGCCTTGTCGGAATGCGCGGTCAGCAGGGCCGAGACCTTGGCCACCCCGTCGACCATCTGCGCCGCCTTTTCGGCCGTGGCGCGTACCGGTTCCATCTTCTCGGCATTCTTGGGGTCGATTTCCAGTACGAAGCGCACGGTATCGCCCTCGACATTCAGCGCGCGAACCACACCCGCGCTGACGATGTCCTGCCCCGAAACCGGGTCGGTGATCTTTTTCAGGTTCGCCAGAACCGCGTCGCGGATGCTCATGCGTCGCCGTCCTTGATCTGGCCGGTCACCACGTGTTCGACATCCAGACCGTCGATCGTCAGGACCATCTTGACTTCAAAGCTTTTACCCGCCGGATCGCCCGCCTTGCGCAGCGCGTCTTCGATGGCCTGCTGGCTGGTCACGCCAACCTGTTTGAGGAATTTGCGCATCGACATGTTGTAATCGCCGCTCATCGCCGTGTGTCTCCGTCTTGTTCGTTCATTTGACGCATTCACCCTGTCGCCGTTAGGCTGGGCCATGCGCTTTGTTCTTTTGTGCCTCAGCCTGACGCTCTTCGCCAGCCCCTCTTGGTCGCAGGAGGAGATTGGCTTGGCCGCGCCCGAGGATGTCGCACGCTCGGGTCTTTTGAAACATATTCTTCCGCGCTTCTCGCTCAAGACCGGAATTCGCGTTGTCGCGGTTGATGCGGGCGCGATGGTTCTGGCGGTCGGGCCACCGGGGCAGCCGGTGTTTCAGCGCGGCGGCGACATCTATCATCTGCGCATTCAGGACGACCCGCGGCAGGCCCGCTTTCAGGATTGGCTGTTGTCCGACGTGGGCAAGCGCACCGTCGAAAGCTTTGCACCGGCCGAGGGCGGCCCGTTCTCGGCCAGTTTCGAAACGGTCGCTGCGCCCGAGTCGGATGCCATCGAAGGCGACGCCTTGCTGGGCGAAAAGTTGTCGCTGACCCATTGCGGGCGCTGTCATGTGATTGGCCCGCAGAACCGGATGAACGGGTTGGGCTCCACGCCGTCCTTTGCGGTGCTGCGCGCGATGCCGGATTGGTCGAACCGGTTCCAGGCGTTCTTCGCCCTGAACCCGCATCCGTCCTTTACCCAGATCGAGGGGATCACTGCGCCCTTCGACCCCGAGCGCCCCTCGCCCATTCACCCGCTGAGGCTGACGCAAGACGAGCTTGAGGCGATCCTCGCCTATGTCTCGGTCATCCGCGCGGCCGATCTGGGGGCACCGCTCAAACTTCAGTGATCCTTGCGCTTGCTGAAGTAGTCATCGGTGGTGACGACCTTGGGCTTGGGTTTTGAGGCAAATGGGTTGTCCTCGCTGTGGAACTGCGCCTGCACACGGCAATCGTCACACATCTGGATCATCTTCGCCTGCTCGGACGAGGCGAACATCGGGTGGCTGCCGGCCAGCTTTTCCATGATCCGCTCGACCGTCGATTTCACCCCGAACAGAGCACCGCATTCGATGCAGGCAAAGGGCTCTTCCTCGTTCAGAACACGCGGCGACAGCGCACGGTCGCTCAGGTCCAGTTCGGGCACCAGGGTGATCGCGCTTTCGGGACAGATGGTCTTGCACAGCCCGCATTGCAGGCAGGCATCCTGCTGAAAGTTCAGCTGAGGCATGTCGGGGTTGTCGATCAATGCGCCTGACGGGCACAGCGACACGCAACTCAGGCACAGGGTGCAGGCCTCGGTGTCCACCGCCACCGCGCCATAGGGTGCGTGTTCCGGCAGAGGAAGCGGCTGAGACGCATCGGGGCGCAGCGCCTTCGCCGCCAACCGCGTAATCTGGCGCCGGTTGCCCAGCGGCAGAACCGGCTGGGCAAGTGGCTGCGGCACGTCCTGCGCATAGAGCAGATCGGCCAGCGCATCGGGATCGGATTCATCGATCACTCCAACGACGTCGGTTCCGGCGATGGCCAGCGCCAGCGGCAGTTCGCGCTCCAACGCATCCCGCTCGGTCGTCGGGGCCAGCAGGATGTCGACCCGGGCAAAGCCATGAGCCAAGGCAGCCAGCATCTCGGCATGTCCAAAGCCGGACACCACACCCAGTTCCAGCGGAATCACATCGGCGGGCAGCCCGCGCCCGAACCTCGCGGCCAGCCGGATCATCTCGGCCCCGTGGGCATCATGCACCAACAGGCGCGGAGCACGCCCTCCGGCCCGACGGTAGGCCGCCGCCAAGGTCTGCATCCGCGCCAGCAGGGCCGCCACCGGCGGATCCTCGTAGCTGATCGCGGTCGAGGGGCACAAGGCTGCGCATTCACCGCAGCCCGCGCAGACCATCGGATCGATGGCGACGTGATCTCCGGCCGGGGTGATGGCGCCGGTGGGACAGATGTCCAGACAGTTGGAACAGCCCACCTGCCCGGCCCGCGAATGGGCGCACAATGTTTCTTCGAGCCGGACATACAGCGGTTTTTCAAAGGTCCCAACCAGCTGCGCCGCGTCAAAGGCCAACCGGGCAACCGCCACAGCATCGCGCGGATCGGCGCGCAGGTAACCTTCGCGCTTGTCGGGAGCCGTCACGAAAGGCGTACCCCCCGCCAGGTCGATCAGCACATCGCAGGCCGACACCGCACCGTCGCGCGGCGGGGTCCAGGCAAACGCGCCGCGTCCGGCCGGATCAATCTGCTGCAACGCATCCAACCGCAGGGTGAACCCGCCCAGCGCCCCCGAGACCGACCGGACCCGCGCGCGCACCACGTCATAGGCCCGGCTGTCAGGCTGCGCATCATCGGTGACGACCACCGTCACCGCCATCGTGTCCGACAGTCGCTGGGCCAGGTCAAACGCAACCGCACCCGGCCCGATTATGCAGGCAGTCCCTTCGCTGATGACATCCACGCTGGGCGTGATCGGCTGCTGCAACAGAGCCTCGGCCGCCAGGGCGGCCATCTTGGGCAACGCCGCGCGCCCCTGGTCGGACCAGCCGGCCCGGTCGCGCAGATCGACGAAGCCAGGGTGATCCACGCCCAGTTCCTCGGCCAGTTCTTGAAACACTTGCGCCTCTTGCCCGCAGGCGATGACGATCTGGTCATCCGACTGCATCAGCTTTGCCGCAGCGGTCAGTTCGGTGGTGCACAGGGCCGTATGGACCTTGCTGCATTCAGCGCCGCAAGCAGCCGATATCCCCTGCCCGTCCAGGGCCTGACTTCCGGCGCAATCGCACAAGACCAGTTTGGTGACCATGTTCCCCCCGCATTTCTTCCTTGCCCCTAACCTTAGACCCAAACGCCGCTCATGCAACGTGTGGCGGCCGGTTCCGGTCAGAAACTGTGTATCGTCCGCCATCGCCGGCTGATCGTCGCCGCGACCCATTTGCGACGACTTTTTTTCCAAATCACCACCATTTCAGGCCGCTGCGGGCTTGGCACGTGGCCCATTTGTGTACCATAGTGAACCAAAGGGAAAGCAGGGGAGAGCTTTTCCGGGGAGGATGAAAGTGGCCGAGGCCGCAAAACAGATCGAAATGCCGGTTGGCGTCGTCGTGCGCAAGACACCGGGGGTTACGCGCTGGGCCCGGTGGAATTGGCGCGCGGTCGCGGTGCTGCCCGGCGCCCCACCCGCTGACTGGGTCGAACTGCGCCGCGAGGGCGACGCGGTCGAATACCACGCCGCCACCCTGGCCTTGAAACTCTGGTCCGATGAAACCGAGGCCTATATGGCCAATCTCTCGGACAGCCAGCCGTCCCTTTACCTTGTCCTGCGCGAAGATGCCGAAGGCGATCGTCCGCTGAACGCGTTTTTGATCACCGCCTCGCCCTACGAGGGGCAGGACTATGCCGATACCGGCGAAGAGATCGTGGAAAAGATCCCGATGACCGAAGGCCTGATCGCCTGGGTGCGCGATTTCACTCTGGCCCATCACCGCGATGAGGTGTTCGTCAAACGCCGCCGCGACAAGAAACGGGTGGATCTTGTGGAAGACGGCAAGGGCGATTCGCGCATCCGGCAGGCCTCGGATGTCTACCGCGCCCCGCGGAGGGCCGTTCAATGAGCGCTCGACAGGATTTCTGGTCCCGCCGCAAGGCCGCCGTGCAGGCCGAAGCGCATGCCGAACAAGAGGCCCTGACCGCGCAGGAGATCGCCGCGCAGCAGGCCGAACTGGAAGAAAAGACCGACGCCGAGATTTTGGCCGAGCTTGACCTGCCCGACCCCGACTTGCTGCAGGCGGGCGACGATGTTTCAGGCTTCATGGCCAAGGCAGTGCCGGACCGTCTGCGCCGCCGCGCGTTGCGGCGCTTGTGGAGGTTGAACCCGGTGCTGGCGAATGTGGACGGGTTGGTCGACTACGGCGAGGACTACACCGACTCCGCCTGCGTGGTCGAAAACCTGCAGACGGCTTATCAGGTGGGCAAAGGCATGTTGCGCCACATCGAGGCGCTGGCCGAGCAGAAGCAAGCCGAGGAACAACCGGTCGAGGCCGAAGCCGTGCCGGCAACCGAACCGCTCGAACCTGAAGCCGAGCCCGCGCCCCTTGTCGAAGTGGCAGACGCCATCCAACCGGATGAGGACGAGCGCACCCCGGCCCCGCGGCGCATGAAATTCGAATTCGAAGGATGACCCGATGAACATTCGCGACCCGCAGACGTTCGAGATTTCCCCCGAGGACCGTCTGCGCGCGGATTTCTACAACTTCCTGGGCCTGCTGCTAGCCACACCGCCCGACCAGACCCTGCTGAGCCAGATCGCGGCGCTGTCGGGGGACGAGACCGATCTGGGCCAGGCCATTCAGGCCATGGCCCGCGTGGCCAAAGTGACCAAGCCCGAAGCTGCCGAGCGCGAGTTCAACGCATTGTTCATCGGGCTTGGGCGCGGAGAACTGCTGCCCTATGCCAGCTTCTACCTGACCGGTTTCCTGAACGAGAAACCGCTTGCGCAGTTGCGCAACGACATGGCTGCGCGGGGCATCACCCGGGCCGCAAACGTGTTCGAACCCGAAGACAACATCGCCTCGCTGATGGAGATGATGGGCGGCATGATCGTCGGCCGTTTCGGCGGCCCGGCCGCGTTGGAAGATCAAAAGACGTTCTGGAACAAGCATATCGGTCCCTGGGCCGAGCACTTTTTCTCGGACCTGGAAGCAGCCGAGCATTCGGTTCTCTATGCCTCGGTCGGCACCGCCGGCCGGGTTTTCATGGAGATCGAACGCGAGGCCTTCCGCATGACGACGCATTAGGCGGCCGTCATTCGCTGGCGCCCCGGCGGGCGCTGAACCGCAAATGGGAAAGGAGGATCCCATGAGCAAGACCAAGGAGAGCGGCGCCAGCCGCCGCGACTTCCTGAAACTGGCGGGCACCGCGGCCCCGGCAGCCGTTGCAGCGGCCAGCCTGGGAACCGAGGTCGAAGCGGCCGAGCAACCCTCGGACGAGACCCGCATTCAGGACACGGCGCATACCCGCGCCTATTTCGACAGCGCGCGCTTCTAGGCCGCCTCGGCGACGCCCGGCGCAGGTCCGGACGTGGTCACACTCGGCTGACGGTTGCGATTGGCCCTGACGTCGATTTCGAAACACCAAGCCAGCCATGATCAGCATGGCCAGCAAGGGAGGAAGGAAATGCTTAGGAAAAAGACCAACGGGGTTGCGAGACGCCCCCAGCGGACAAGTATCCTGTCCCAAATCGGCGAAAAGAGCGTCGATCGCCGCGCGTTCCTGCGTGGCTCGGGCCTGACGATCGGCGGCCTGGCCGCGATCAGCGCCACGGGTGGAACCGTGTCGCCCGCCAGCGCCCAGACCGCAGCCAATACGGCTGTCGAGAACATCAAATCCGTCTGCACGCATTGCTCGGTCGGCTGTACCGTGGTTGCCGAGGTGCAGAACGGCGTGTGGATTGGGCAGGAACCCGGTTGGGACAGCCCGTTTAACCTGGGCGCTCACTGTGCCAAGGGGGCCGCCGTCCGTGAACACGCCCATGGCGAACGCCGCCTGAAATACCCGATGAAAAAAGAGGGTGGCGAGTGGAAGCGCATCAGCTGGGAACAGGCGATCGACGAGATCGGCGACGGCATGATGAGCATCCGCGAGGAAAGCGGGCCTGACAGCGTCTATTGGTTGGGTTCGGCCAAGCACAACAACGAACAGGCCTATCTGTTCCGCAAGTTCGCGGCCTACTGGGGCACCAACAACGTGGACCACCAGGCGCGGATTTGCCACTCGACCACCGTTGCGGGTGTTGCGAATACATGGGGCTACGGCGCCATGACCAACAGCTACAACGACATCCACAATTCCAAGGCGATCTTCATCATCGGCGGCAACCCGGCCGAGGCTCACCCCGTCTCGCTGCTGCACGTCCTGCGCGCGAAAGAGCAGAACAACGCCCCGCTGATCGTCTGTGACCCGCGCTTCACGCGCACCGCGGCCCATGCCGACGAATATGTCCGCTTCCGCCCCGGCACCGACGTGGCGCTGATCTGGGGCATCTTGTGGCACATCTTCGACAACGGCTGGGAGGACAAAGAGTTCATCCGCACCCGTGTCTGGGGCATGGACCAGATCCGCGAAGAGGTCGCCAACTGGACCCCCGAAGAGACCGAGCGCGTCACCGGCGTGCCGGGATCGCAGCTCAAGCGCGTGGCGCGGACGCTGGCCAACAACCGTCCTGGCACCGTGATCTGGTGCATGGGCGGAACCCAGCACACCAACGGCAACAACAACACGCGCGCCTATTGCGTGCTGCAGCTGGCGTTGGGCAACATGGGCACCTCTGGCGGCGGCACCAACATCTTCCGCGGCCATGACAACGTGCAGGGCGCAACCGACCTTGGCGTCCTGTCCCACACCCTGCCCGGCTATTACGGCCTGTCTGCAGGCGCATGGGGTCACTGGGCGCGTGTCTGGGGCGAGGATCTGGACTGGCTGAAAGGACAGTTCGACACGATCAAGGACAAGGACGGTAAGGACAAGCCGCTGATGAACGAGCGTGGCATCCCGGTGTCGCGTTGGATCGACGGTGTTCTGGAAGATCCCGAAAACATGGATCAGCCAAACAATGTCCGCGCCATGGTTCTGTGGGGCCACGCGCCCAACTCGCAGACCCGGATGGTCGAAATGAAGACGGCGATGGAAAAGTTGGACATGCTGGTCGTGATCGACCCGTATCCCACCGTTTCCGCCGTCCTGCATGACCGGACCGATGGCGTCTATCTGCTGCCGGCCTGCACGCAGTTCGAAACCCGTGGCTCGGTCACGGCGTCGAACCGGTCGTTGCAGTGGCGCGACAAGGTGGTCGATCCCCTGTTCGAAAGCCTGCCGGACGAGGTCATCATGGCCAAGTTCGCCAACAAGTTCGGCTGGGCCGACCGGCTCTTCCGCAATATCGAGATGGAGGACCCCGAAACCCCGAATGTGGAAAGCATCACGCGCGAGTTCAACGCGGGGCTGTGGACGATCGGCTATACCGGTCAGTCGCCAGAGCGGATCAAAAGCCATATGGCCAACCAGCACACGTTCGACAGAACGACGCTGCAGGCCGTGGGCGGTCCGAATGACGGCGAATACTACGGCCTGCCTTGGCCCTGCTGGGGCACCGCCGAGATGGGGCATCCGGGGACGCCAAACCTCTATGACATGTCCAAACCGGTGGCCGAGGGCGGCCTGACCTTCCGCGCACGTTTCGGCGTCGAGCGTGACGGGCAGAACCTGCTGGCCGAAGGGGTCTACAGCGTCGGTTCCGAGATTCAGGACGGTTACCCTGAATTTACCATGCAGATGCTGATGGATCTGGGCTGGGATGGCGACCTGACGGCCGAGGAACGCGCGGCCATCGACGCCGTGGCCGGGCCCAAGACCAACTGGAAGACCGACCTGTCGGGCGGCATCCAGCGGGTGGCCATCAAGCATGGCTGTGCGCCCTTCGGCAACGCCAAGGCCCGTACAGTGGTGTGGACCTTCCCGGATCCGATCCCGCTGCACCGTGAGCCGCTGTACACGCCACGGCGCGATCTGGTGGCCGACTATCCCACCTACGAGGATCGGCACGACTATCGCTTGCCGACCTTGTATGCTTCGATCCAGAAGAACGACTTTTCAAAGGATTACCCGATAATCCTGACGTCAGGTCGTCTGGTCGAATATGAAGGTGGCGGCGACGAGACACGGTCGAACCCGTGGCTGGCTGAACTGCAGCAGGACATGTTCGTCGAGATCAATCCACGTGACGCCAACAACCTTGGCATTCGCGACGGATCGCAGGTCTGGGTCGAAGGTCCCGAGGGCGGCAAGGTCAAGGTGATGGCGATGCTGACCGAAAGGGTCGGTGCCGGCGTGGCCTTCATGCCCTTCCACTTTGGCGGCCATTTCCAGGGCGCGGACCTGAGGGAGAAATACCCAAAAGGCGCCGACCCGTACGTACTGGGTGAAAGCACGAACACCGCCCAGACCTATGGCTATGATTCAGTGACCCAGATGCAGGAGACCAAAGCGACTCTCTGCAAGATCTGGGCAGCGTAAGGAGGACGATAATGGCTAGAGCAAAGTTTCTCTGCGACGCTGAACGCTGCATCGAGTGCAACGCTTGCGTGACCGCGTGCAAGAACGAACACGAGGTCCCGTGGGGCATCAACCGCCGCCGGGTGGTGACGATCAATGACGGCAAACCGGGTGAGCGTTCGATCTCGGTCGCCTGTATGCATTGTTCGGATGCGCCTTGCATGGCGGTATGCCCGGTCGACTGCTTCTATCAGAACGAAGAAGGCGTCGTCCTGCATTCCAAGGACCTGTGCATCGGCTGCGGCTATTGCTTCTATGCGTGCCCGTTCGGCGCGCCGCAATACCCGCAGGCGGGCAACTTCGGATCGCGCGGCAAGATGGACAAATGTACCTTCTGCGCCGGCGGCCCCGAGGAAACGCACTCGACCGCAGAGTTCGCCAAATACGGCCGCAACCGGATCGCCGAGGGCAAACTGCCCATCTGCGCCGAGATGTGTTCGACCAAGGCCCTGCTCGCCGGTGACGGCGACGTGGTCTCGGCCATCTACCGCGAACGCGTCGTGGCGCGCGGGTTCGGCTCGGGCGCTTGGGGTTGGGGCACGGCCTACGACCAGAAGGACGGCTGAGACCTCAGCCTGACAACACGGGTGACCCGCCCCGGTGGGTCACCCGATTATGGATTAATACCGAGGTTCCGATGCTGCGCATTTTTCTGGCTTTGACGTTGACACTTGGGATCGCGCACGGCGCGCTTGCACAAGACGCGACCGGCACAGACGAACCAGCCGCTGCCCCGCGCGCGCAGACCGGTGGCGCCACGACACTCGAGGATATTCTGGCCCGGCAACGCGGCGAGAAAGTCGACAACAGCTATCGCGCGCAGAATACCGGGCAAGGCAATGCCGAAGGGCTGTTGGGTCAGTTGGGCACGCGCGGCGTCGCCTCGGACAGCGATGTGTATCGCGCCATCCGCTATGGCTCGGCCGATGTCACCGTGTCGACCAAGGGGCCTGCTGCCGGCGTGCTGATCCAGGACGGCGGCATGTGGTGGTGGACTTTCCGCACCGGTCCGCTGCGCGAGTACGGAACCTATATTCTGGGCGGGATGCTGGTCGTTCTGCTGTTGTTTTTCCTGATCCGCGGCCGCATCCGCATCGACGGTGAGAAAACGGGCCGCACGGTCACCCGGTTTTCAGGATTTGAAAGGTTCGGGCACTGGCTGTTTGCCGGCTCGTTCCTGATCCTTGGATTAACCGGCCTGCTGTCGCTGTACGGCCGCGATTTCCTGATCCCGCTGTTCGGCAAAGAAGGGTTCGCCACCATCGCGCAAGGCTGCAAGTGGCTGCACAACAATCTGGCCTGGGCCTTCATGCTGGGATTGATCATCATCACCGTGAACTGGATCGCCCACAACATCCCCAACCGGACCGACCTGAAATGGCTGGCGGCCGGCGGCGGATTGTTCACCAAAGGCAGCCACCCCCCGGCCAAGAAGTTCAACGCCGGTCAAAAGATCATTTTCTGGCTGTGCATCCTGATGGGCGTCTCGATCAGCCTGTCGGGCCTGTCGCTGCTGTTCCCGTTCGAACTGCCGATGTTCGCTAAGACGTTTTCAATCGCCAACGCGACCGGGTTGCCGCAGTTGCTGGGACTGGACCTGCCCACGCAAATGTCTCCGCAGGAAGAAATGCAATATGCCCAGGTCTGGCACGTCATGGTCGCCTATGCCTTCATCGCCATCATACTGGCGCATATCTACCTCGGCTCGGTCGGCATGGAAGGCGCGTTTGACGCCATGGGTACCGGCGAGGTCGAAGAGCAATGGGCGCGCGAGCACCATTCGCTGTGGCTGGAAGAGGTAAAGGCACAGGAGGCCAGCGACGGCGCGGCCTCGCCTGCCGAATAGATGCGCGGGCTGGCTCTGGCGCTGGCCCTGCTGCCGCTGCCGCTGGCGGCGGATTTCTACACGCTCAAGGGCCATGGCGGACCGATCATGGACATCGCCACGGCCCCGGACGGGCGCATTGCCACCGCCAGTTTCGACAATTCCGTGGGCCTGTGGTCCGGACAGCAGCCGGACTGGCTCGAGGGTCACGAGGCTGCCGTGAACGCAGTGGTTTTCAACGGCACCGCGATCTATTCGGCCGGCGACGACTTTACTCTGCGCCGTTGGCCCGGTGGACAGGTCGTAGGTCAGCACAAGGGCAAGGTCGTCGGACTCGCTGCCTCAAAGACCCTCGTGGCGACTGCCAGTTGGGACGGGACCATCGGTCTTTGGCCAACCGAGGGCGGTACGGCCAAGTCGCTGGGTCCAACGGGCAGCGGAGTCAATGCGGTGGCCTTCGCGCCGGACGGGCGGACGCTGTACTCCGCAGGGGTCGACGGCAGCCTGCGGGTCTGGGACGTCACGACAGGAACCGAGACCGCGCGGCTGGTCGAGCATGGTTTCGGCATCAACGAATTGGTCCTGAACGCGCAAGACGGTTGGATCGCCTATGGCGCGGTCGATGGCGTGACCCGCATTCTTGACCTTACCACCGGGGCCGAGCGCGATTTCACGCTGGACCGTCGCCCGATCCTTGCGCTCGCCCTCAGCCCGGATCGGTCGCTGCTGGCGGTGGGCGACGGCGAGGGCTACATCATGGTCATTGACACGCAAGATTGGCGGATCGCGCAGGATTTCCGCGCAACGCTGCGCGGCCCGGTCTGGGCACTGGCCTTTTCGCCCGATGGAGAAAACCTGCACGCAGGCGGGCTGGATCAGGCCATGTATAGCTGGCCGGTGGCCGCGCTGGGGTCGCAGGAACGAATGGTCGGCCAAGAGCCGAGTTTCCTGAAGGACCCCGACGACATGCAAAACGGAGAACGGCAGTTCGCCCGGAAATGCTCGATCTGCCACAGCCTGACGCCGGACGATCAGCGCCGGGCCGGGCCGAC
Organism: Ruegeria sp. BHSC037; assembly: GCF_059613045.1. Taxonomy (NCBI): domain Bacteria; kingdom Pseudomonadati; phylum Pseudomonadota; class Alphaproteobacteria; order Rhodobacterales; family Roseobacteraceae; genus Ruegeria; species Ruegeria sp. BHSC037. The sequence goes on along the minus strand of NZ_JBXWRT010000005.1, from coordinate 180,067 downwards.
CCTGCATGGCGTGTTCGGGCGGCGGGCCGGGACACTGCCCGGGTACACTTACTCGGAAACGCTGCAAGGGTCTGATATCATTTGGACTGAACAGACGATAAACGCTCTTTTCGATCAGGGACCGGACCACTACATTCCGGGGTCGAAAATGCCGATGCAGAGGATTGCGCAGGCGCAGGACCGTGCCGACCTGATCGAATTCCTGCGCGGCGCCACGGCGCCCGCGGACTAACCAGGAGGACCAGATGAAAGCCTTTCTTGCCGCAGTTGCCACGATGGCCGTCGTGACGGTCGCCGCCCCATTCTTGCTGACCCAGATGGGCCTGTCCTCGGCCGAACGCGGCGCGGCCGTGCGGCTGGAGTGAATGCCCGACTTCCTGACCACGCGCGAGTTGGCCGACCTGCTGCGAATCGGCGAGCGCAAGGCCTATGATCTGGCCGCATCGGGCGAGGTGCCCTGCGTGCGGGCTATGGGCAAACTGCTGTTTCCTCGGGCCGAGGTGCTGGCTTGGCTGAATGCGTCGCGCTCGGGCCCGCAGACGGCTGAACCGCCCCTGCCCCCGATCGTGGCCGGCAGCCACGATCCGCTGCTGGACTGGGCGCTGCGCGAAAGCGGCTCGGGGCTGGCTACCTACTACGACGGATCGTTTGACGGACTGCGGCGGCTGGCTGACCGCAAGGCGCAGGCCGCGGTTCTGCATATCCACGAGCCTGACGGCTTCAACACCGGCGCGCTGCGCGACACGCTGGGCGAAGCGCCCGTGGTTCTGGTCCAGATCGCCCATCGCCAGCGCGGCCTGCTGTTGTCGCCCGGAACGCAAGGCATCGGCGAGTTTGTCGACCTGAAGGGCCGCCGCGTTCTGCTGCGGCAGGACAGCGCCGCCAGCCAACATCTGTTCGACCGACACTTGGCCGAACACGACCTGAGCCACGACGACCTGGACACCTTGCCCAATTGCGCCCGCACCGAAGAGGAACTGGCCATCGCCCTACACGACGGCAAGGCCGAGGCCGGGTTCGGGCTGGGGGCTCTGGCCAGTCTTTATGGGCTGGGCTTCGTGCCGACCCACTCCGAACGTCTGGATCTGGCGATCTGGCGTAGGGCGTATTTCGAACCGCCCTTGCAGAAGCTGCTGTCCTTTCTGCACTCGGACGGGTTTGCCGCCCGCGCGGCCGAGATGGGCGGGTATGACCTGACCGACTTGGGCGCGATCCGCCACAACGGCGCCAGCGGCTGAGGGCCGGTCACCTGGCGTTGGGAAAGAACAGCTGTTCGCCCTCCAATCGATAGGACGCAATGGCCGCCTGACCATCCGGTCCGGTGAGCCAGTCGATGAACCTCTGGCCCGCGGCGGCGCGAACGCCGGGGTGTTTTTCCGGGTTCACGAGGATCACGCCATATTGATTGAACAGGCCCGGATCGCCCTCGACCAGAACCGCAAGATCGCCCTTGTTGCCGAAGGCCAGCCATGTCGCCCGGTCGGTCAGCGCATAGGCCCCCATCCCCGCCGCCAGATTCAGCGTGGCGCCCATGCCCGAGCCGGTCTCGCGGTACCAAGTGCCCGAGTCAGCGGTCGGGTCGAGGCCGGAGGCTTGCCACAGGCGCATCTCGGCCTGATGGGTACCGCTGTCATCCGCGCGCGAGGCGAAGGTCGACCTGGCATTCGCGATGGCGACCAGGGCGGCGGCGGCATCGGTCATTCCCTTGATGCGCGCCGGGTCTGACTTGGGCCCGACGATGACGAAATCGTTGTACATCACGTCGCGGCGCTCGATGCCCCAGCCCTCGGCCACGAACGCCTCCTCGGCCGGTTTGGCATGAACCAGCAAAACGTCGCCGTCGCCGTTCTTGGCATTGCGGATCGCCTGCCCCGTTCCCACGGCCACTACGCGCACCTCGATTCCGGTTTCGGCCTCGAAGCCCGGAAGAATGAAGTCCAGCAGGCCCGAGTTCTGCGTCGAGGTCGTTGACTGCACAATGATGAACGCCTCCTCGGCCGTCGCCGGGTTGGCGACAAGTCCGAACAGGACCAGGGCGCTTGTGAGTACTGCGCGAAACATGGATTGCCTCCGATTTTTGTTATGTGACCAACCAGCCTGCCAGATACTGGCGCGAGGCTTGGCATTCCGGCGCCTCAAGCACCTGTCTGGCGGTGCCGTGTTCGACGACGCGCCCGCCTTGCATCATCACGATGTCCGCCGCCAGACGCCGGGCCTGCCCGACGTCATGCGTGACCATCACTATCCGCACCCCGCGCGCCGAAGCGCGCAGGATCATCGCCTCGATCGCCTGCGTGGCGGTGGGGTCCAGCGCGCTAGTGGGCTCGTCCAGAAACAGCGTCTCGGGGTCCAGCGCCAGCGCGCGCAGGATAGCCAGACGCTGCGCCTCGCCGCCCGACAGAGACCGCGCCGATTGCCGGGCCTTGCTGTCCAGCCCACCTTCGGCCAGCAGGTCAGCAATCCGCCCCTTGCGCGCAGCACGGCCCAGCCGCTTGCGTTTCAGAACGAAGTCTAGATTGGCCGCAACCGACCGGCGCAGCAGCACCGGCTGCTGGAAAACCATGGCCTGCCGGGCCTTGTGATCGGCGTTCAGGTCCAGACCATCCTGCAGGACCCGGCCCCTGTCGGCACGGATCAGCCCATGCAGACAGCGCAAAAGCAGGCTTTTGCCGGCACCGTTCGGCCCCAGGATCAGCGTCGGCCCGGGCCCGTCCAGCGACAGCTGGGGAACATCCAGCAGGACCCGCCCCTTGCGTTCGATGGCAAGGCCCGAAATTTCCAGCCGGTTCGGCGTGTCTGGCATTAGGTCACGCATGGCGCAGCCCCTCCTGCTCGGCCCGCAGGGTCAGGGCGCTGACCATGGCATTCACGGCCACTGCAATCCCGATCAGGATCGCACCAAGCGCCAGCGCCAGGGCTAGGTTGCCCTTCGAGGTCTCGAGCGCGATCGTCGTTGTCATCACCCGTGTCACGTGATTGATGTTGCCGCCGACGATGATCACCGCGCCGACCTCGGCGATGGCCCGGCCGAACCCGGCTAGAAGGGCGGTAACCAGGGCCAGCCGCGCATCCCACAGCAGCACCGGTACCGAGGCCAGCCGCGACACCCCCAGCGACCGTAGCTGTTCCGAATATTCCTCGGCCAGCAATTCCACCACCTGCCGCGTCAGCGCCGCGATGATCGGCGTGACCAGCACGGTCTGGGCAATGATCATGGCGGTCGGCGTGTACAAAAGCTCGAGCACGCCTAGCGGGCCGGACCGAGAGAGCATCAGATAGACCAGAAGGCCGACGACGACGGGCGGGAACCCCATCAATGCGTTCATCAGGATGATCAGCGCCCGCCGCCCGGGAAACCGCGCCACGGCCAGAGCGGCCCCGACCGGCATCCCGATCACGGCCGAAATCAGCACCGCACACACCGAGACCTGCAGAGACAAGACCACGATCGCCCACAGGTCGGGGTCTCCTGTCAGGACAAGTTGCGCCGCGTGGCTGAATTCTGATGCAAAATCTTGCACTTTCTCCAACCTAGTCTGAGTTTCGTAGGAAACTCGGGGAATTACAGGATAATACTAGCGCAATTTGCGCTTCGGCCCCACAGAAATCCGACATTCACAACGACAAACGCGGCCCAATCGAGGGCCGCGTTTTCATCCTGAGCATTCGGTGGATCAGTTCAAAGCCGCATCCGTTATCTGGTGGGTCCAGGCGCCTTCGGGCTTTTTGGTGATCACCGGGTCCGAGCCGCCGGCCAGCAAGGTGCTCACCGTGCGCTCGAAATCGGCCGGGTCCAGCGCACCGTTCGAGCCTGCGGTCAGCTTGGCGATCTCCCCCATCATGCGCTTCTGGTGCTCTTCGGTCTGGGCACCTGTCGCGTCGTTTTCCAGCACGATTTCGGCGGCCTCGTCTGGGTTCTCCTCGGCGTATTTCCAGCCTTTCATCGAAGCGCGCACGAAGCGTTCCATCTTGTCGACGAAGGCCGGGTCGCTGAGGTTGTCTTCAAGCACGTACAAGCCATCTTCCAGCGTGGCCACGCCCTGGTCTTCATACTTGAAAGTTACCAGCTCGTCGGGGCTGACGCCGGCGTCGATGACCTGCCAGTATTCATTGTAGGTCATGGTGCTGATGCAATCGGCCTGGCGTTGCAGCAGAGGGTCGACGTTGAAGCCCTGCTTCAAAACCTCGACACCGTTCTCGCTCTTGCCGCTGGTGTCGATACCTAGCTGGCTCATCCAGCTCATGAACGGGAATTCATTGCCGAAAAACCAGACGCCCAGCGTGCGGTTCTTGAGGTCCTCGGGCGAGGAAATGCCCGCATCCTTCCAGCAGGTCAGCATCATGCCCGAGCTTTTGAAGGGCTGCGCGATGTTGACCAGCGGCAGGCCCTTTTCGCGCGCAGCCAGCGCGGCGGGCATCCATTCCACGGTGACGTCAGCGCCACCGCCCGCGATCACCTGCGTGGGCGCGATGTCGGGGCCGCCGGGCAAGATGGTGACGTCCAGCCCCTCTTCTTCGTAAAAGCCCTTGTCCTTGGCGACGTAGTAGCCCGCGAACTGGGCCTGGGTGACCCATTTCAATTGAAGCGTCACCTCGTCTGCGGCAAAGGCCGAACTTGCGGCGAATCCTAGGGCGGCTATGGCCCCGGTCAGTAGCTTGTTCATCTTCATCTTCTCCTAGTTGCTAGTGCTGCCCCGTTTTCGGGGTCTGTTGAATTGTTGTTCCGCTTAACTGCGTTGTGACGGGTGCCAGAAGGTCACCAATTTCTCGATCATGGCGACCAGACCGTAGAAGGCGGTTCCGGCCAGCGCCGCGACCACGATTTCCGCCCAGACCATGTCCAGCGACAATTGCCCGACACTGGTCGAGATCCGGAACCCCATGCCCAAAGTGGGCGAGCCGAAGAACTCTGCCACGATAGCGCCGATCAGGGCCAGCGTGGTGGAAATTTTTAACCCGTTGAAAATGAACGGCATGGCCGCAGGCAGGCGCAGCTTGAGAAAGCTTTGCCAATAGGTTGCGGCATAGGTCTCCATCAGGTCGCGCTGCATGGCGGTGGCCTCGCGCAGGCCGGCGACCGTGTTTACCAGCATCGGGAAAAAGACCATCACCACCACAACGGCCGCCTTCGAATGCCAGTCGAACCCGAACCACATCACCAGGATCGGCGCGGTGCCCACGATCGGCAGCGCGGCCACGAAATTGCCCACCGGCAGCAAGCCCAGGCGCAGGAAGTCCCACCGGTCCACGGCGATCGCCATCAGGAAGGCGGCGCCGCATCCGATGACATAGCCGCTGAGCGCGCCCTTGATGATGGTCTGCACGAAATCGGCCCACAAGATCGGCAGGCTGTCCCAGAACCGCTCCCAGATCACCGAAGGCGCGGGCAGGATGACCAGAGGCACCTCGAGCCCGCGCACCAGCAATTCCCACATCCCGATGACGGTCAGGCCGAAGATCAGCGGCGCAAGAATGCGCACCGCCCGCGTGTCGGCATAGGGTCCGCTGGCCAAGCGGGTGTTCAGCCACCAACCGGCGAGCCACAAAAGGATTGCAAAACCGACCATCATCATTGCGCCATCCCCATGCGTTTCAACACCGCCCGCTCGATCAGGCCCAACAGGCCCACCAGACAGGCCGCCAGAATGGCTGCGGCAAACAGCGCCGACCAGATCTGCACCGTCTGGCCGTAATAGCTGCCGGCCAGCAGACGCGCGCCCAGCCCCGCCACGGCGCCGGTCGGCAGTTCGCCGACGATGGCCCCCACCAGCGACGCGGCGATCCCGATCTTGAGCGAGGCGAACAGATAGGGCATCGAGGCCGGCAGGCGCAGTTTCCAGAACACCTGCCCCTTACTGGCGTTATAGGTGCGCAGCAGGTCCAACTGCATCGCGTCAGGGCTGCGCAGGCCCTTGACCATGCCCACGACCACCGGGAAAAAGCTCAGATAGGCCGAGATCACCGCCTTGGGTATGATCCCCTGAATGCCGATCGAATACAGCACCACGATGATCATCGGCGCCAACGCGATGATGGGGATGGTCTGGCTGACGATGGCCCAGGGCATGACTGACAGGTCCATCACCCGGCTGTGCACGATCCCCACAGCCAGCAGGATGCCCAGCCCCGTGCCGATGGCAAAGCCCAAGATCGTCGCGCTGAGCGTCACCCAGCCGTGATAGACCAATGACCGTTTTGAGGTGATCTTCTTCTGAATCGTGGTCTCCCACAGCTCGATCGCGACCTGATGCGGCGCGGGCAGACGCGGCCGATCCTGCGCCCAGGTCGCCGGAATGGCAAAGCTGTTGCGCAGCGCCAGGCCGATTTCCCCCATGTCGCGGCGGTCTTTGGCCGAGGGCGGAACCACTTCGGCCCCGGCCCGTTCCTGTTCGGTCAGAACGCCCTTGATGTTCATCGGAATGCAAGCCGCGTACCAGATGACGACGATGGCCAGCAGAACGGTCAGAACGGCAACAAGCTGCTTCATGCGTGCCACTCCATCCGCACCACGGGGACGGTCTCGGGCGGCGTTGCGGCCTCGGTCCCGGTCTCGACAAAACCCTCGCGGCGATAGAACCGTTGCGCTGCGGCATTCGGTTGATGGGCCGTCAGCCACAGAAAGCTGCGTCCCTGTTTTGCTTGGTCCAGCAGGCGCTTGCCGATCCCCTGCCCGGTCCGCAGGCAATACAGCGCCCCGACCTTCTGCGCCTCAGGATCGACCGACATGTAGCAATCAACGGGTTCGCCGACGACCCACATCTCACGGTCCGGGAAGGCCTGTGCGATCAGCGCCTCCAATTCCGGTTGGGGCAGTTCATCCGTCATCCACTCGGTCTGGCGGGCCCAAGAGGAGACCACCGCCGCGCAGGCCGGCACATCCCCCTCGGTCGCGCGTCTGATGTCACCCCTGCCCATCACACATCGTCCCCGTGCCCGGCGCGCAGCCCTTCGCGCACGCGGTGCGCGACCTCGATGAATTCGGGCGTGTCGCGGATGTCCAGCGGCCGCTCCTTGGGCAGAGGGCTGTCAATAACATCGGTGATCCGCCCGGGGCGCGGGCTCATGACCACGATCTTAGTGCTCAGATACACCGCCTCGGGGATCGAGTGGGTGACGAAGCCGATCGTCTTGCCGGTGCGCGCCCACAGCGCCAAAAGCTGTTCGTTCAGGTGATCGCGCACGATCTCGTCCAGCGCGCCGAAAGGCTCGTCCATCAACAGGATATCGGCGTCGAAGGCCAGCGCCCGGGCGATGCTGGCCCGTTGCTGCATCCCACCCGACAGCTGCCAGGGGAACTTGCCACCAAACCCTGCAAGATCAACAAGTTCCAGAACGCTCTTTACACGTGCTTCCTGCTCCTGCTCCGAGTATCCCATGATCTCGAGCGGCAGTTTGATGTTCTTGGCAATGGTCCGCCACGGGTAAAGGCCCGCCGCCTGGAACACATAGCCATAGGCACGGTTCCGGCGGGCCTCGTCCGGGCTCATGCCGTTGACGGTCAGTGTGCCGCCCGTAGGCGCTTCCAGTGCAGCGACACAGCGCAGAAAGGTCGTCTTGCCGCAGCCCGAAGGGCCGATGAAACTGACGAATTCGCCCTTGTCGATGGCCAGGTTCACGTCCTTGAGGGCGTGCACGGGTCCGTCATTGGTTTGGAAGGTCAGGTCGAGGTTCTTTGCCTCGATCACGGGCCGGGTATTGCTTTCAGATGTCATCCTACTGCCTTGAAGTTTTGGCTTTTTTGCCCGGTCGGCAACCTTCGAGCATCACACCCCCGTCGCCGGGATGCCCGACCGCTCTATCGGGCGCGGGGCGGTCAGCTCTTTCCAGGTGCTCAGCGCTTTGTTCACGGTGGTGTTGGCCTCGCGCGCGACGAATTTGCCTTGGCCTTCCTGCGTTCGGATCTCGCCATCATGCACCGCCACCTGTCCACGGGTTAGGGTAAAGCGCGGCAAGCCCTTGACCTCGTGACCCTCGAACACGTTGTAGTCGATCGCCGACTGCTGCGTCGCCGCGCTGATGGTCTTGGTCTTGTCCGGGTCCCACACCACCAGATCGGCATCTGCACCCACCAGTACGGCACCTTTTTTCGGATAGCAATTCAATATTTTGGCGATATTTGTTGAAGTCACGGCCACAAATTCGTTCGGCGTTAGCCGCCCGGTCGCCACGCCGTGGGTCCATAGCATCGGCATCCGATCCTCAAGGCCGCCCGTTCCGTTCGGGATCTTGGTGAAATCGCCCACGCCAAACCGCTTCTGCTCGGTTGTGAAGGCGCAGTGATCGGTGGCAACCACGCTCAGCGAGCCCGACTGCAACCCCGCCCACAGGCTGTCCTGGTGCTGTTTGTTGCGGAACGGCGGGCTCATCACCCGGCGCGCGGCGTGGTCCCAATCGGGATGCGCATATTCGCTGTCGTCCAGCGTCAGGTGCTGGATCAGCGGCTCGCCCCAGACGCGCTTGCCCTGCATCCGGGCACGGCGGATGGCCTCATGCGCCTCTTCGCACGAGGTGTGCACCACATAGAGCGGCACCCCGGCCATGTCGGCGATCATGATGGCGCGGTTGGTGGCCTCGCCCTCAACCTGCGGCGGGCGCGAATAGGCATGGGCCTCGGGGCCGGTATTGCCTTCGGCCAGCAGCTTGGCCTGCAACTCGGCCACCACGTCGCCGTTCTCGGCATGGACCATCGCGATCCCGCCCAGCTCGGCCAGCCGCTTGAACGAGGCGAACAGCTCGTCGTCATTGACCATCAGGGCGCCTTTGTAGGCCATGAAATGCTTGAACGTGTTGATGCCGCGCTGTTCGATGACGGTCTTCATGTCATCGAACACCTGCTCGCCCCACCATGTCACGGCCATGTGGAAGGAATAGTCGCAATTGGCGCGGGTCGATTTGTTGTCCCAACGTTTGAGCGCATCCAGCAGGCTTTCGCCCGGGTTCGGCAGTGCGAAATCCACCACCATGGTCGTGCCGCCGGCCAGCGCCGCGCGGGTGCCGCTTTCGAAATCATCGCTGGAATAGGTCCCCATGAACGGCATTTCCAGATGCGTGTGCGGGTCAATCCCGCCGGGCATGACGTAACAGCCGGTCGCGTCCAGTTGCTCGTCCCCCTTCAGATCCGGCCCGATCTCGGTGATCACGCCGCCTTCAATCTTTACGTCGGCCTTGTAGGTCAGATCCGCGGTGACGACGGTTCCGTTCTTGATGACTGTGGTCATGTTCAACTCCCTGCGAGCGCGTCTGCTGCGCCTCTCTTGGTTTTCCTGCGGGTTGGGGGCGCGCGGCCCCGGCTACTCCACGATCTCGGCGGTTTCGACGACCGCGTGGAAAAGGACGTCGGCCCCGGCGGTTGCCCATTCCTTGCTGATTTCCTCGGCCTCGTTGTGGCTTAGGCCATCCACGCAGGGGCACATCACCATCGCGGTCGGCGCCACACGGTTGATCCAGCAGGCATCGTGCCCTGCGCCCGAGATGATGTTGGTGTGCGAATAGCCCAGCCGCTCAGCCGCGTTGCGTACGGCGGCGACGCAGGTCTCGTCGAATTTCACCGGGTCAAACCCGCCGACCTTCTCGAACTCGACCTGCAGGCCCATCTCATCCACGATGTCCTCGGCGGCGACACGCAGACGGTTTTCCATATCCTTGATGACGTCCAACTCGGGAGAGCGGAAATCGACCGTGAACACCACCTTGCCCGGGATCACGTTACGCGAGTTCGGATAGACGTCGATATGCCCGGCAGCCCCCACGGCATGAGGCGCGTGCGACCATGCGATCTCGTCCACCTTTTCGAGAATGCGCGCCATCGCCAGCCCGGCATTCTTGCGCATCGGCATCGGGGTTGATCCGGTATGCGCGTCCTTGCCGGTCACGGTCACCTGGGTCCAGCTGAGGCCCTGCCCATGGGTGACGACGCCGATATCCTTGCCTTCTGCCTCGAGGATCGGGCCCTGTTCGATATGCAGTTCAAAGAAGGCATGCATCTTACGGGCCCCGACCTCTTCGTCGCCGCGCCAGCCGATGCGCTGCAACTCGTCGCCGAACTTCTTGCCTTCGGCATCCTCGCGGTCATAGGCCCAATCCTGCGTGTGCATCCCCGCGAACACGCCCGACGCCAGCATGGCGGGGGCGAACCGGGTGCCCTCTTCGTTGGTCCAGTTGGTGGCCACGATCGGGTGTTTCGTCTTGATGCCCAGATCGTTCAGGGTTCGGATGATCTCGAGCGCACCCAGAACCCCCAGCACCCCGTCATACTTGCCGCCCGTCGGCTGCGTATCCAGGTGCGAGCCTACATAGACCGGCAGCGCATCGGGGTCCGTGCCGGGGCGCATGGCGAACATGTTGCCCATCTGGTCGAGGCCCATGGTACACCCGGCTTCTTCGCACCATTTCTGGAACAGCGCGCGGCCTTCGGCATCTTCGTCGGTCAGGGTCTGGCGGTTGTTGCCGCCGGCAACGCCCGGACCGATCTTGGCCATCTCCATCAGGCTGTCCCACAACCTGTCGCCATTAATCCTGAGATTCTGCGCCGGAGCTGCCATGTTCGTCTTCCCTGTTGCTTGCGATTTAGCTCGCTTTTGGTGTCTTGATTTGACCATCTGGTCAAACTCACGCTATCACGGGTTCAACATCAGTCAAGAAATTGCATCGCGCCGATGCAAAAATCGGCATATTCAACACCTGCTTGTTCGAAAAAGAGACGCCCTGAATACATGCCCAAAGACCGCGCCCCGACCCGAATTCAGAAAAAGAACCGCGCCGCGATTCTCGAGGCTGCGCTGAACGTGTTTTCGGCCCATGGCTTTCGCGGGGCGACCGTCGATCAGATCGCGGCCGAGGCCGGGCTGAGCAAGCCAAATCTTTTGTATTATTTCCCGTCAAAAGAGGCGATCCACACCGCGCTTCTGTCCGGCCTTCTGGAAACCTGGCTGGCGCCGCTGCACGACCTTGATGAAAACGGCGAGCCGATGGAGGAGATCCTCTCGTACATCAAGCGCAAGCTGCAGATGAGCCGCGAGTTGCCGCGCGAAAGCCGCCTGTTTGCGAACGAGCTGGTGCAGGGCGCGCCTCGCATCCATGACGCCCTGTCGAACGATCTGAAGGCGCTGGTCGATCAGAAGGCGGCCGTTCTGATGCATTGGATGGATCAGGGCAAAATCGCCCGCCTGCACCCGCATCACCTGATCTTTTCGATCTGGGCGTTGACCCAGCATTATGCGGATTTCGATGTTCAGGTACGGGCGATCCTGGGCGACGAAGACCCGTTCGAAGGGGCTGCGCCCTTTATCGACACCCTGTACCGAAAACTGCTGACCCCATGAAAAAGGGCCGCAGCGCGGCCCCTTTCGGTGATCTGACGCCGATCACTCGGCGGCTTTGGCCATCGGGTTGTTCGGGTGGGTTGTCCAGTTGGCATAGTCCGGCTGAACCACCTTGCCGGTGCGCGGATCGACCTCGCCCGCCGCCATCGGCACCATCGAGATGCAGCCCTCGACCGGGCAGACATCCACGCACAGGTTGCAGGCCACGCATTCCTCGTCGATCACCTCGAACACTCGGTCGGGCGACATGGAGATAGCTTGATGGCTGGTGTCCTCGCAGGCCGCGTAGCAGCGGCCGCACTTGATGCACTGATCCTGATCGATCTTGGCCTTGGCAACGTAGTTCAGGTTCAGATATTGCCAGTCGGTCACATTCGGGACGGCGCGCCCGACGATCTCCGATACGTTGGAGTATCCCTTCTCGTCCATCCACTGTGACAGTCCCGCCGTCAGTTCATCGATGATCTTGAACCCATAGGTCATCGCCGCCGTGCATACCTGGACCGTGCCGCAGCCCAACGCCATGAACTCGGCCGCGTCGCGCCATGTGGTCACCCCGCCGATGCCCGAGATCGGCAGGCCATGGGTCGCCTCGGCGCGGGCGATCTCGGAGACCATCGACAGGGCGATGGGCTTGACCGCAGGGCCGCAATAGCCGCCATGACTGCCCTTGCCGTCGATCGAGGGCTCGGGGCTGAACGTGTCCAGATTGACACTGGTGATCGAGTTTATCGTGTTGATCAGCGACACCGCATCGGCCCCGCCATTCTTGGCCGCAGCCGCCGGCTTGCGAATGTCGGTGATGTTGGGCGTCAGCTTCACGATCACCGGGCGGTCATAGTATTTCTTGCACCAGCGGGTGACCATTTCGATGTATTCGGGCACTTGCCCCACGGCCGAGCCCATACCGCGCTCGCTCATCCCGTGCGGGCAGCCGAAGTTCAGTTCGATCCCGTCGGCGCCGGTTTCAGCGACGCGCGGCAGGATGGCTTTCCAGGCCTCCTCCTCGCACGGCACCATGATCGAGGCGATCAGTGCGCGATCCGGGTAATCCGCCTTGACGCGGGCCATCTCCTCGAGGTTCACCTCAAGCGGCCGGTCGGTGATCAGTTCGATGTTGTTGAGGCCCAGCAGACGCCGGTCGGCCCCGTAGATCGCCCCGTACCGGGGGCCGTTCACGTTGACCACCGGCGGGCCTTCCGCGCCCAGCGTTTTCCACACGACGCCACCCCATCCGGCCTCGAAGGCACGGCGGACGTTGTATTCCTTGTCGGTCGGCGGCGCCGAGGCCAGCCAATAGGGGTTGGGGCTTTCGATGCCCAGAAAGTTCGTTTTCAAATCAGCCATTTATCCGGCCTCCCTGATGCGAAGATGCATCTTCGTCTTGTCACACAAATTCACGCGCCGACGCCTCGCTCAGGCGCTCAGGCTGGCGTGAATGTCCATAGCGGCATCGCGGCCCTCGGCTACGGCGGTCACGGTCAGATCCTCGCCACCCGCAGCACAGTCTCCGCCGGCCCAGACCCCCGGAACCGAGGTGCGTCCAGCCGCATCGACAGCGATCTTGTTGCCGTCGAGCACCAGCCCCTCGGGCGCGCCGTTCAGCGTCTGGCCGATGGCCTTCAACACCTGATCGGCGGCCAGACGGATGGTATCGCCCGTGCCGGTCAGCTTGCCGTCCACGGTGGCAGTATACTCCAATTCGATCTCGGCCGCTGCCCCGTTGCCATGGATGGCGACGGGCTGGACATTGCATAGGATGCGCACCCCCTTCGAGGCCGCCAGATCCTGTTCGTATTTACTGGCGCTCATCGCCGCGCGCACGCGCCGATAGGCGATGGTCACGTTCTCGGCGCCCAGCAGTTTGCACTTGACCGCGGCATCGACCGCCGTCATCCCGCCGCCGATCACCACTACGTTCCGGCCCACCGGAACCTGAGCCAAATCAGCGGCCTGGCGGACCTCGGCGATGAAATCGACCGCGTCGCGCACGCCCGGCAGGTCTTCGCCCTGGGCCCGCAGCGCGTTCACACCGGTCAGACCGATCGACAGGAACACCGCGTCATAGTCGTTGCGCAGGCTGTCCAGAGTGACCGTCTGGCCCAGCGCCTCGCCGGTTCGGATGCTGATGCCGCCGATCTTCAGCAGCCAGTCCACCTCGGCCTGAGCAAAGTCATTGGTCGCCTTGTAGGCGGCGATCCCGTATTCGTTCAGCCCGCCCGGCTTGGGCTTTGCCTCAAAGATCACGACGTCGTGGCCCAGCATCGCCAGCCGATGCGCACAGGCCAGCCCCGCCGGCCCTGCCCCGATCACGGCAACGGTCTTGCCGGTGGGGGCCGCACGTGTGAACGGATGCACACCGGCCTGCATCAGCGTATCGGTCGCATACCGCTGCAAGCGCCCGATCTCGACCGGCTTGCCCTCGGCCGTTTCGCGCACGCAGGCTTCCTCGCACAGCGTTTCGGTCGGGCACACACGGGCGCACATGCCGCCCAGGATGTTCTGATCGAAGATCGTCTTTGCCGCTGATTCCGGTTGCCCGGCCTGAATCTGCCGAATGAACAGCGGAATATCGATATCGGTTGGACAGGCCGTCACGCACGGCGCGTCATAGCAGAAATAACACCGATCGGCGGCCACGGCAGCCTCGTGCGGCGCCAGAGGCGGATGCAGATCGGTGAAATTCGAGGTCAGCTCATCGCTGGAAAGCCGCCCGGCGACGATGCCGGGTGCCATCTGGCCCTGTGCCATCACTCTACTCCCTGTAGATATGTTTGTTATTGAGACCAGCTTGCCACAAACAAATTTTTTATCAATTGGTAAAATTTGCCAAATGGTCAAAAAAGCGAAAACCGGGCCGAATGACCCGGTTCTTTGGTGGCATTTGCCCGTTTTTCAGGCGAAACCGGCCTCAGACCATGACGGACAGGTGCCCTGACTTCATCCAGACGCGGGCGCCATCCGGACCTGCCCGCAATTCAGTGCGCGTTCCGGGCGGCAGACGCAGCCAGTCCCATCGCGCGAATTCCTCGCCTTGTTCGGTGAAGCCGCCGTCGATCACGAAGACCTCAGCCCCGCCGGGCGCGTCAATCGGCACGACCTGATCGGGCGGCCAACTGCGCACTTCAACCGTTTCGTGGTCGTCCTTGAACAGCGGCACTTGGTCCGCACCGTTGATCGAGCGGCGCACGGTGGTGCGGTCGTTTGGGTCGAATTGATGCAGTTTGACCAGGATCGTCGCGCCTTGGCTGGCCGATGGCGTATGCGACGAGGTCGGCGGGTTGCGGACATAGCTGCCCACCGGGAAATCTCCGGTCTCGTCCTGAAAAACGCCGTCCAGAACCAGGTATTCCTCGCCCCCGTCATGGGTGTGGGCGGCAAAGGCGCTGCCGGGCGCAAAGCGTACGATGGTGGTGGCGCGCGCCACCTCGTCGCCGATCCGGTCCAGCATCTTGCGCTCGACCCCTGCGGCAGGCGAGGCCACCCACTCGGTCTGGTCGAAGTGAACCGCCACCCGCTGGGTGAAATCCGCATTGATCCGCATGTCGCGCTCCTGTCTGGTCCTCTCCATCAACATGGGCGTGCCGGGCCCGATTTCAAACACGCGGCGTCAACGGTTTTGACGCAGGTTCAGCGATGCTGTAGGTCGAAACCAACGGCAAGGGGCGGGCAAGCGCCCCGAACGGAAGGCGCAGATGCAGGCAGACCGGCAGAAATTCAACATCCTGATCATCGGGCAGAACAACCGCCTGCAATACGAAGCCGTCCTGTTCGCCGCCTCTCTGCGCCACTCCGCGCCCGGATTTTCGGGCCGCCTGTTCGTAGGCGTTCCGCAACCCGGCCCGCGCTGGAGCCAGGACCCAAGCATCCGCAACGAGGATGTTCTGAAGGCGCTGAAACAGCTGGACGCCGAGATCCTGCCCTTTTCGTCCGAGGTGTTCGGCGAAAGCTATCCCTACGGCAACAAGATCGAGGCTCTGACCGCCCTGCCCGAGGGTGAGCCATTCGTGTTCTTCGACACCGACACGCTGATTACAGGCGACCTGGCCGCCGTGCCGTTCGATTTCGACCGGCCCGGTGCGTCGCAGAAGGTCGAGGGCACCTGGCCCAAGCCGACCCTGTACGGGCCGGGGTTCGATGGCATCTGGCGGGCGCTCTATGATCGGTTCGGGCTTGATTTCCAAAGCTCGATCGACCCGACCCAACCGGAGGAATACTGGCGGCGGTATCTGTACTTCAATGCGGGCTATTTCTTCTACAAATGCCCCCGGCAATTCGGCACGCGGTTTCTGGACTATGCGCGCACCATCCGGGATGAAGAGATCCCCGCCCTGACCGGCCAGAACCTGGACCCGTGGCTGGACCAGGCGGCTCTGCCGCTGGTCATCCACGCGCTTGGCGGCGGGCGCGATGTTCTGCCCGCGGACCTGCTGGATGGCTCGGTCAGCTGCCACTATCGCCTGTTCCCGCTGCTTTACGCACGCGAAAGCGACCGGGTGGTCGAGGTGCTGGAAACTGTTTCCGCGCCCAATAAGGTCAAGAAGGTGCTCAAGAACTATGATCCGCTGAAACGGCTGGTCTATCAGGGCAAGGGCGCCAGGATCCGCGCCATGTTCGACCGGGACAACCTGCCCCAGCGCGAGCAGGCCATCCGCAAGGTCATCAAGAACAAGGGGCTGTGGCTGCGCTGACGCGGACATTGTGCCTCGCCCGGCAATCGCCTAGAGATTCTGCAACGCATATTCCCAACAGGAGAGTGACGGATGTCCGACGGCCCCACTTATGGTTTTGATACGCTGCAAATTCACGCGGGCGCCCGCCCCGATCCGGCGACCGGCGCGCGCCAGACCCCGATCTATCAGACCACGGCCTATGTGTTCCGCGATGCCGATCACGCGGCCGCTTTGTTCAACCTGCAAGAGGTCGGCTATATCTATTCGCGGCTGACCAACCCCACCGTGGCAGTTCTGCAAGAGCGGGTGGCGACGCTGGAAGGTGGCGTTGGCGCAGTGTGCTGTTCTTCGGGTCACGCGGCGCAGATCATGGCTCTGTTCCCGCTGATGGGGCCGGGTTGCAACGTGGTCGCCTCGACCCGGCTGTATGGTGGAACGGTCACGCAGTTCAGCCAGACCATCAAGCGCTTTGGCTGGTCGGCCAAGTTCGTTGATACCGATGATCTGGATGCTGTGAAGGCCGCCATCGATGACAACACCCGCGCGGTGTTCTGCGAATCCATCGCCAATCCGGGCGGCTATGTCACCGATATCCGCGCGCTGGCCGACGTGGCCGACGCCGCCGGCATTCCGCTGATCGTCGACAACACCTCGGCCACGCCCTATCTGTGCCGCCCGATCGAGCATGGCGCCACGCTGGTCGTGCATTCGACCACCAAGTACCTGACCGGCAATGGCACGGTCACCGGCGGCTGCGTCGTGGATTCGGGCAAGTTCGACTGGTCCGCCAGCGACAAGTTTCCCTCGCTCAGCGCGCCGGAGCCCGCCTATCACGGCCTCAAATTCCACGAAACTTTCGGCCCACTGGCCTTCACCTTCCACGGTATAGCCGTGGGCCTGCGCGACCTAGGCATGACGATGAACCCGCAGGCTGCGCATTACACGCTGATGGGGATCGAGACGCTGAGCCTGCGCATGCAGCGCCATGTCGAAAACGCTGAAAAGATCGCCGCGTGGCTCGAGAAAGACGACCGCGTGGACTATGTGACCTATGCGGGCTTGCCCTCGTCACCCTATCACGACCGGGTCAAGAAATATTATCCCAAGGGCGCCGGGGCACTGTTCACCTTTGCGGTCAAGGGTGGCTATGACGCCTGCGTCAAGCTGGTGAACGCGCTCGAGATCTTCAGCCACGTCGCCAACTTGGGCGATGCGCGGTCGCTGATCATCCATTCGGCCTCGACCACGCACCGGCAGCTGACCCCCGAACAGCAAGAGGCCGCCGGTGCCGGGCCGAACGTGGTGCGGGTGTCGATCGGGATCGAGGATGCCGATGACCTGATCGCCGATCTCGATCAGGCACTATCCAAGGCTTGCGCCTAGTCCGAAATGCCGGGGCACCGGATCAACGCATTGGGCCAGCCCGTGGGCCTGCCGGTTGCGGGGGAGTTCCCCCGCCCGGCCCCACCGAGCGCGCCCATGCAGGGGCGGTTTTGCCGCGTGGTGCCCTTGGATGCGAATGCGCATGCGCCCGGCCTGTTCCGGGCGTTTGCCGCCGATACCGACGGGCGCAATTGGACCTACTTGCCCTACGGCCCGTTCGACTCGCAAGCGGGGTTCGCCGCCTGGCTGGCGCAGACCTGCACGGGGGACGATCCGCTGTTCCACACGGTTCTGGACCAAGGCGGACAGCCCGTCGGGATGGCATCCTACCTGCGTATCGACCGCAATGCCGGCGCGATCGAGGTGGGGCACATCCATTTCTCGCCGCTGATGCAGCGCACGCCGGTCGCAACCGAAACGATGTTCCTGATGATGCGCCGCGTCTTCGATGAACTGGGCTATCGCAGGTACGAATGGAAATGCGATGCGCTGAATGCCCCGTCGCGCCGGGCCGCCGAACGGCTGGGTTTTGTCTTCGAAGGCGAATTTCGGCAGGCCACCCATTACAAGGGGCGCAACCGCGACACGGCGTGGTTTTCGATCATCGATACGGACTGGCCACGCATCCGGCAGGCGTTCGAAACCTGGTCGTCACCCGAGAATTTTGATGCCTCGGGCCAACAGCGGAAACCACTGATGGCCCGCAGCGAAAGATGACGTTAGTCGGAAATGTCAAACTCCATCGACACGGTGACCGAAACCGAAACCTCGCCACCGGCGACCGGGACCCCGCCCGAATCGGCCATGGCCATCTCGCGCATCTGCATCACCGGCCGCAGGCCGCCGCTCTGCTCGTCGATCGAGTGAACCGGCCCCAGGGTAACGCCGCCGGCCTGCGCCAGTTGCCGGGCTTTCTCGATGGCGTCAGCCACGGCCTTGGCCCGCGCTTCGGCCTCCAGCGGCTCGGGCTCTTGCAGGCCAAAGCTCAGGCTGCCGAAATCATTTGCACCATCTTCCATGACCCCATCCAGAATCGCGCCCAACGCGCCCAGGTCGCGCACCCGCACGACCACCCGGTTCGAGGCCACGAAGCCGGTGATCCGTGGGGTGCCGTCGCCCGAATAGCCCCGCCCGCTCCAGACCGGCGAAACCGACAGGTCGCGCGTCTGCACGTCACGCGGCGCGATGCCCATGTCGTCCAGCCGGGCCAGAACCTTCGTGACGGCGGCGGAGGTCGCGCGCATTGCGGCCGAGGCCGCCTTGTCTTCGTTCGTGACCCCCAGCATGATGGTGGCCATGTCGGGCGCGGCCTCGGCCGTTCCGGTCGCGGACACACGGATGCGACGTTCTTCCGCATGGGCGGCGCCGGCCGCGGTCGCCGCCAGCATTGCCGCCAAAAAAGCAAATGTCTTCAAGGTGATCCCTCCGGTTTCCTGTCTCGGACAATGGGCCGGCAGACCCTTGCCGAGCAAGGGGAGAATCCGGCTTTGCCTTTCCCTCGGCGGGTTCCTGCTTTAACCTCGTTGGGCGAACGCATGGGCGTTTGCTTTGGTTCTGGCAATTACGGCATCTTCGGATCATGACACCCGCCTTCGCGTTGTCCCTTTCGGAAAACGGCATCACGCTTCTGCACCAGTCCGATGGCGAATGGTTCGAGATCGGATCCGTTACGCTGGACGATCCTGATTTTTCCGAAAGCCTGACCGAACTGCGCAAACAGGCCTTTGCGCTGGCCAACGACCTAAGCTGCATCGTCGTGATCCCGGCCGAGCATGTCCGCTATCTTGGGATTCCAGCCGATGACGCCGGTTTGGGCGATCCGACCGCGCGGATCGAGGCCGAACTGGCCGCGGCGACGCCCTATGCGGCGAACGAGCTGCTCCATGATTCTCAGCGTCGGGACGGTGTTCTGCAAGTGGCCGCAATCGCCCGCGAAACTCTGGACGAGGCGCGAAGATTTACCGTTCAATACGGGTTCGTGCCCCTGTGTTTTGCGGCCCCTCCGCTGGGTGAGTCCTGGCCCGGATCCTTCGAGTTTCGTTTCGACGGAGCACCTGGCAATACGACGGCGGCAACCGCGCCGATTGCAACCGACCTGCCCGCGCGCCCAGAGGGCACTGAACCGACCGAGCCGGCACCGGCACCCTCGCCCGAAGTGACCGCCGCAGAGCCCTCGGTCGCAGTCCACCCCGTTGCTGAACCGCACGGCGCGGCGACGTTTCGCCCGCAGAACACCTTGGACGGACCCTCGGCACGCACCTTGTGGCACGACCGCCGCCTGCGCCGTGCGGTGCCGGTGGCCGTCGTTGCAGTACTGGCCGGTGTGGCATTTGGCATTCTGAACCGCTCGGATGACGCCCCTGCCCCGAGCCCTGCCCCTCCCGCGCCTGTGGTTGCCGAGGCCCCCGTACTGGACCAACCCGAAGATCAGGTTCCTCAGACCACTGCGCCCGTGACCACGCCGGCAGAGCCGGTTCCGCCCCCGGCCGAGCAGGCGGCGACAACGGGACCTGGACGTGCACCCGTTGAATTGCCGCCGGTTCCTTCCGAAACCGACCCCGAGGCCTTGGCCGATCTGGTCTCGGCGCCGGTTGAAACCCCGGACGCACCCACACCCGGGCCGGACCCGATCGACGCCGCCGTTCTGGATGCGCTGACGGTCGCGCCATCGCCGGTCGAACAGGTCCAGCGCGACCCCGAAAGCCAGGAGGTGTTCCAAGAGGTCACCGGCCTGACCATCGTTGCGCCAGAGGCCCCGCCGACACCGCCACTGGAGGACCAGGACGAACTCTATCTTGCATCCATCGACTCGACCGACCTGTCACAGGATGCGATTGCACTGCCCGATGTCCTGAGTTTTGCATCCGACGCACCGGTCGATCAGGTCAGCGCTCCCGCGGCGCCGGGCACGCGGTTCGCGCTGGACGCGCGCGGGTTGGTGACGCCGACCCCCGAGGGGACGCTGAACCAGGACGGCGTCATGGTGTATATGGGACGGCCAGCGCGTGTGCCGCCGGCGGTGCCCGTTCGATTCGAAACCGACCCGACGGTCACCCAGGCCGACGAACGGCTGGCCGGCCTTCGCCCCAAGACGCGCCCGGCCGATCTGATCGACAGGTTCGAGCGGGAACAGCTTGGGGGGCGGTCATTGACCGAACTGGCCGGCATACGCCCGAAAGCCCGCCCCAAGTCCGTCCAAGACAGGGCGCAGACAGATCAAACCCCCACCGCACAGGCGGTGGTCCGGGTCCCGCGCCCACGGGTGCGCCCATCGACGGTTGCCGCACTGGCCGCCCAACGGCAAAAGACCGGCGGCGCCACGCTGGGCTCGGTCGCTGCGGTGGAGGAATCGGATGACGACGCGGGGTCGTTCCAGCCAAAATCCGTGGCGCCAAAGATCCCCAGCACCGCATCGGTTGCCCGGCAGGCGACGATGGACAACGCGATCAACCTCAGACGACTGAACCTGATCGGGGTCTATGGCACCCCGGCCAACCGCCGCGCCCTGGTCCGGCTGCCCAGCGGCCGGTACAAGAAGCTGAAGATCGGCGACCGGATCGACGGCGGCAAGGTCGTTGCGATCGGTGACAGCGAGCTTCGTTATCAGAAGCAGGGGCGCAACCTGACCCTGACAATGCCCAAGGGATGAGACACCGAGAAGTCCGGAACCCTCAGCGGGTTCCGAAAGGCCTATCGCCGAAAATCAGGCGGCGTCGATTTCACCGGACTCGATCTGTTCGCGCTCGATCGATTCGAACAGGGCCTTGAAGTTGCCCTCGCCGAAGCCATCGTCGCCCTTGCGCTGGATGAACTCGAAGAAGATCGGCCCGATCACGGTTTTCGAGAAGATCTGCAACAGGATCTTGGTCTCGCCACCATCAACAACCCCTTCTCCGTCGATCAGGATGCCGTGCTTCTTCATCCGGTCCACCGGCTCGTCATGGCCCTTCACGCGGTCGAAGGACATCTGGTAGTAGGCATCGTTGGGGCCGGGCATGAACTTCAGCCCCCGCTCGGCGATGGCATCGGTCGAGTCATAGATGTTCTCGGTGCCGACGGCGATGTGCTGGATGCCCTCGCCTTTGTATTTCTTCAGATAGGACACGATCTGCCCGGTCTCGCCGCGGTCCTCGTTGATCGGAATGCGGATCCGGCCGCAGGGCGAAGTCAGCGCGCGGCTGAACAGACCAGTGTATTTACCCTGGATGTCGAAGAAGCGGATTTCACGGAAATTGAACAGGTCGCCGTAGAACTTGAACCACTTGTCCATGTTGCCCTTGTAGACATTGTGGGTCAGGTGATCGAGGTAATAAAAGCCCACGCCGCGCGGCTTGGACTGCTTCAGCCACTCGAATTCCTCGTTGTAGGGCGAGGTCTCGTAGTATTGGTCGATAAAATAGATCAGCGATCCACCGATGCCCTTGATCGCGGGCACGTCCATGGTCTTGTCGGCGCCATCATAGGGTTCGGCCCCTTTTGACACCGCGTGTTCATAGGCCTTTTGTGCATCGACTACGCGCCACCCCATCGACGGGGCGCAGGGCCCGTGCTCAGCCACGAATTTCGCGGCAAAACTGTCTGGATCGGCGTTCAGGATATAGGTGATGTCGCCCTGCTGCCACAGCTCGATTGCAGGCTTGTCCTTGTGGCGGGCAACCATTTCAAAACCCATTTTCGCGAAAAGATCGCGCAACTCCTGCGGCTCGGGATGGGCGAATTCGACGAACTCGAATCCGTCGGTCCCGGCGGGGTTTTCTGCGCTGACGGCGGATTTCGGGGCATTGTGGGGGAAAGGACCCATGGCGTGTCTCCTCGACGAAAGGATTTTCTTTGCTGATTCAAGAATACGCATTTTTTCACACTGTTTTTGCGCATATTTTTCATGTAAACTTCTATTTGATGCGTGAAATTCGCGCGAAAATAGTAAAGATTGAAAAAAACTCGCACATGCTGGATGCAATCGACACACGCCTGCTGGCAGCCCTGCAAAAGGATGCCCATCTGACGGCCCATCAGTTGGGCGAGTTGCTGAACCTGTCGCCCAGCCAGGCGGGCCGCCGTCGTCAGCGGCTTGAGGCCGAGGGCTATATCACCGGCTATGCTGCCAAGCTGGACCCCTTGAAACTGGGCCTGCACGTGCAGGGTTTCATCCAGGTTCACCTGGGCACGCACGGCCCCGAGCAATCGGCCAGCTTTGCCCGCATGGTCAATTCCCGCCCCGAGATCACCAGCGCCTGGACGATGACCGGCGAGGCGGATTACCTGCTGCACGTCTATTGTGCGGATCTTTCTGCGCTCAACGCCTTGCTGCACGAGGTGATCCTGCCGCATCCTGCCGTGGCCCGCGTGCAAAGCCAAATCGTGATGGATCAGCTCAAGCGCGACGCCCCGCTGCCCACTTGACGGCCTCGAAAGGAACGAGATGAACGAATTTCTGTACCAGGCCTCGATCTATCTGGCGGCGGCGGTGATCGCCGTGCCCCTGTCGGCGCGGTTGGGGCTGGGGTCGGTTCTGGGCTACCTCGCCGCCGGCCTTGCCATCGGGCCGATTCTGGGCTTGGTGGGGGCGGAAACCAAAGACCTGCAGCATGTGGCCGAATTCGGCGTGGTCATGATGCTGTTCCTGATCGGGCTTGAACTGGAACCGCGCGCGCTGTGGGACATGCGGCACAAGCTGCTGGGGCTGGGCGGGCTGCAGATTTCAATCTCGACCGCGGCCATCGCGGCCGTGACCTATTATACCGGGCAACCGTGGACGGTCGCCCTGGCGGTTGGGCTGACCCTGTCGCTGTCTTCGACGGCGATTGTGCTTCAGACCTTGTCCGAAAAAGGGTTGATGCGCACCAATGGTGGCCGGGCGACGTTCTCGGTTCTGTTGACGCAGGACATCGCGGTGATCCCGATCCTGGCCTTTCTGCCGCTGCTGGCCATGCCGGCCAGCATCTTCATCGAGGATGATGGCTCGATCACGCGCGGTGGCGACGGGCACGGCGACGCGAACCATGCGCTGTCGCTGGTCGACGGCCTGCCCGGCTGGGCGGTGACGCTGGTGACATTGGGCGCGATCGCGGTCGTGATCCTGGTCGGCGTCTACCTGACCCGCCCCCTGTTCCGGTTCATCCACGCGACCCGCTTGCGCGAGATGTATACGGCGCTGGCCCTGATGATCGTGGTCGGGATCTCGTTCCTGATGACGCTGGTGGGCCTGTCGCCGGCGCTGGGGGCCTTTCTGGCGGGCGTCGTCCTGGCCAGTTCCGAGTTCCGGCACGAAATGGAAAGCGATCTGGAGCCGTTCAAGGGGTTGCTGCTGGGTCTGTTCTTCATCACCGTCGGGGCTGGCATTGACGTAGGGTATTTCTTCAACGATCCCTTCGACCTGATCGGGCTGGCGCTGCTGGTGATCCTGATCAAGGGCATCATCCTCTACATCGTCGGGCGCGCCTTCAATCTGCGTGGGCGCGATCATTGGCTTTTCACATTGGGTCTGGCACAGGCGGGCGAATTCGGCTTCGTGCTATTGGCTTTTTCGACCAAGCAGAGCGTGATCCCGCCTGCCCTTGGACAAAAGCTGTTGATGATCATCGCGCTGACGATGCTGATCACGCCGCTGTTGTTCATCCTGTATGATGTCCTGTCGCGCCGCATCCGCGACCGGGCCCCTCAGGTCGAACCCGAGGACATCGACGAACAGGGGCCCGTCATCATCGCCGGGATCGGCCGGTTCGGCCAGATCGTCAATCGTCTGGTCCGCGCCAGCGGGTTCAAGACGGTGGTTCTGGACCACAACATCGAGACCATCCAGTTGATGCGGCGCTTTGGCGTCAAGGGGTTTCTGGGCGACCCGACGCGGCCCGAACTGCTGCGGGCGGCGGGGCTGGAAAAGGCCTCAGTCCTGGTGGCCGCGATGGACAACCCCAAAGAAGTGACCCGGCTGGTTGCCTATGCCCGGCGGCAGCGCCCCGATCTGCACATCGTCGCGCGCGCTCATGACCGCACCCATGTGTACGAACTCTACCAGGCCGGCGCCGATGATATCGTCCGCGAGCTGTTCGACAGTTCGCTTCGGGCGGGCCGCTATGTGCTGGAAAATATCGGGCTGAGCGAATACGAAGCCGCGCAGGCCCAACAGACATTCTATCACCACGACCGGCAGGCAATCCGCGAATTGGCCGAGTTGTGGGTTCCCGGCCAGCCGACGGCCGAGAACAAGAAATACATCGAAAAGGCGCGCGAATTGGAGAAGGACCTGGAAACCGCGCTGCTGGAACTGGCCGAGAAGAAGGAAAAGAAATCCGCCTGATCCGGCGCGGGGCCGGATCAGATGGGCGTCATCCTTCCGACACGCCGGCCTCGGCAAAGGTGGCCATGCCCGAATGGCAGGCAACGGCGCTTTTCAGGATGTTGATCGCCAGCGCGCCACCCGACCCTTCGCCCAGCCGCAGCCCGAGGTTCAGCAAGGGGGCCTTGTCCAGCTTTGCCAGCATGGCGGCGTGGGCGCCCTCGGCGCTTTGATGGCCGGCCAACGCGTGATCCAGCGCGCCGGGCGCCACACGATCCAGGCAGGCGGCGGCCGCCGTGCAGATGAACCCATCCAGAATGACAGGTATCCGTAACACCCGTGCCGCCGCGATCGCCCCGGCCATGGCCGCAAGTTCCCGCCCACCCAGGCAGCGCAGGATCTCGAGCCCATCACCCGAGGCCCCGTGCAGTGCGACACCTTCGGCCACGACGCGCGTCTTGTTGGCAAGCCCGGCATCGTCCACACCGGTGCCACGCCCGGTCCAGTCGGCGGCCTCTCCGCCGAACAGGGCACAGGCTATCGCCGCCGCCGGGGTCGTATTGCCGATGCCCATTTCGCCGACCACAAGCAGGTCTGCATCGGGGTCGACCGCCCGCCACCCCGTACGCAACGCGTCCAGAAGCTCGGCCTCGGTCATGGCCGGGCCTTGCGTGAAATCCGCCGTCGGTCGATCGAGATCCAGCGCCTGCACCGTCATCCTGGCCCCGGCCGCCTTGGCCAGTTGGTTGATTGCGGCGCCGCCATGTTCGAAATTCAGGACCATCTGCGCGGTGACTTCGGGCGGAAAAGCCGAAACCCCCTGCGCTGTCACCCCGTGATTGCCGGCAAACACGATCACCTGCGGCGCCTCGATCCGCGGCTGCGCGTCGCCGCGCCAGCCCGCATACCAGATCGCTAGTTCCTCGAGCCGACCCAAGGCCCCCGGCGGCTTGGTCAATTGGCCGTTGCGGTCGGAAGCGCCCCTTAGCGCGTCCCCGTCCGGGCCGGGCGCAGTACGCAAAGCATCCCGGAAAGTATTCAGATCATCGAGTTCGGGCAGCATTCAAAGCCTCGTTGCATCACAGTCGTCCTGCGTGTTTAACCGAACGCGAGGCTCCAACAACCCCTTGAAAGGCGCGCAGGTGCACAAAAACGACACACGGCTGTTTTCGCCCCGGGACATACCGCTGGCGCTGGTTCTTCTCACGCGGTTGCCCCTGCCCCGGCTGCCGGATGAGGTTTTCGCCCGTCAGGCGCACGCGGTCTGGGCCTTTCCCCTCGCGGGACTGGTCGTTGGCCTGCTGGCCGGTCTGGTCGGCTGGGTGGCGTCGGGTGCCGGTCTGCCGCCCTGGGGCACGGCCGCCCTGATCGCCGCAACCCTGACCATCGTGACCGGCGCCATGCACGAAGACGGGCTGGCCGACACCGCTGATGGGCTGTGGGGCGGCTATTCGGTCGAGCGGCGGCTCGAGATCATGAAGGACAGCCACATCGGCACGTTCGGTGTGTTGGCGTTGGTTTTTTCACAGTTAATGCGGGTGGCCGCGATCGTCGCCCTTCTGACCGGCGGAGGGCTTGCGTGCCTCGTGGCAGCGGCGGTGGTCTCGCGCGCGATGATGCCGCCGTTGATGGCGGGGCTGCCCAATGCGCGCGGCGCGGGGTTGAGCCATCAGGTCGGAACGCCTCCGGGCTCGGCGGTGATCGCGGGGTTGGTTCTGGCCTGCTTTCTGGGCATGGCCCTGGCGGGCTGGCCCGCGATTGCCGCGACGGTGTGCGCGGGCCTGGCGGTGATGACGGTCGCTGCAATTGCCAAGGCAAAGATCGGTGGCCAGACCGGCGACATCCTGGGCGCCACCCAGCAAGTGTCCGAGATCGTGTTTCTTCTGGTCCTGGCCGCTGCGGCCTAGGTCACGCCACCTGTTTCGATCCGCAAGGTTGCGCCGCAATGCTTGCAGTGCACCGCATCCGGGTCATGCCGGAACAATCCGCAGCTGCGGCATTTATATCGGACCTTTTGCGGCATGAAGACGGCCTGCGCCAGGCGCACGAACAGCGCCACCCCGACGACCATGATGAACACCGAAAACAGCTTGCCGCCCGGCGTGGGCAGGGTGATGTCTCCGAACCCCGTGGTGGTCAGAGTAGCCATCGTGAAATACAGCGCGTCGATATAGGGAGTTTCGCTGCTGGATGGAATGAAGAACACCAAAACGGCGGTTGACGTTGCAAACACGAAGACCAAAAGGTTCACCGCCGCAATCACCGCATCTTCATGCGTGCGAAAAAACGTGCTGTCTCTCCGCAGATCCCGCAGCAGATGGTAGGAATGGATCAGCCGCAGCGCCCGCAGAACCCTCAGGAAGGCCAGGCTGCCGGTCAGAAACGGATCGAGGACGATCGACACGATCACCACCAGATCGGCCATCGTGTAGATCTTGAACAACAGTTTCCGGCGATCCTTGGCGATCCACAATCGGGCCAGGAAATCCAGCAGGATGATCAGCCCCACGCCCCAGCTGACCGCGATCAGCGCCGGCCCGTGGGGTATGTTGGCCGTGGAAACGAAGAACACGATCGAGGCGAAATCGAATAAGATGAGGAAATACCGAAACCACACCGAAACCGCCGCGCGACCGACATACAGTGCCCTAACCGTTTGTTTCATCACCGCCTCTCGATCAGTACCATCCCCGAAAACCTAACCCGCAACCGGTCGCCCGACCAAGGCGCGCCCATGAAAAAACCGCCCCGTAACCGGGGCGGTCAAATCTGTCGGATCACATCGGATCAGGCTGCGCGCGAGGTCAAGGCTTCGTCAACCTGCTTGGCAGCGGCAATCTCGTCGGACCCCGAGACAGCCGCGACTTCTCGGGTCAGCCGGTCAAGCGCGGCCTCGTACAGCTGACGCTCGGAGTAGCTCTGCTCGCGTTGTTCGTCGGTGCGATGCAGGTCACGGACCACTTCGGCGATCGAGATCAGGTCTCCGGAATTGATTTTCTGTTCATATTCTTGTGCCCGGCGCGACCACATGGCCCGTTTGACTTTGGCCTTGCCCTTCAGGGTCTTCATGGCCTGGCTGATCACGTCCGGCGAGCTCAGCGACCGCAGCCCCGACTCGGTGGCCTTGTTGGTCGGCACCCGCAGTGTCATCTTGTCCTTTTCGAACGAGATCACGAATAGTTCCAGCTTGAATCCCGCAACTTCCTGTTCTTCGATCGATATGATCTTCCCAACCCCATGGGCCGGGTAGACAACAAAATCGTTCGGGCGAAACTCGAGCTTCTTCGATTTTGACATGCACTTGCTTCCTTGGTTTCAGAGCGGGAACAGACGGCAAAAGCCGAACCGGGGTCTGTAATGACCCCCGTCGGGTTGCCGGCTTTATTGATTTCAGCACTCCAAAGCGAACATACTTACGGAGTCATCCCCATCTCGGTCGATTTCTGAGTTTGATCATATCACAAAAATACGACATCTGGAAGCCGGCCTAACAGCTACAGGCAAGATATCGAGGTTTTTCAGAGCTTTGATGTCCTGAAAGCCGCGATTGCGACGGCCGAATCGCTTAGCCGCCTTCGCCCGGGGCTTCCGAGAAATACTTCTCCATCTTGCCCTCTTCGCCGTCGTGCTTCTCGGCATCGGGCAGCGGATCCTTCTTCGACACGATCACCGGCCAGATCTCGGCGTATTTCCGGTTGAATTCGACCCACTCTTCCATGCCCGGCTCGGTATCGGGGCGGATCGCGTCAGCAGGGCATTCCGGCTCGCACACACCGCAGTCGATGCACTCGTCGGGATGGATGACCAGCGTGTTCTCACCCTCGTAGAAGCAATCGACCGGACAAACCTCGACGCAGTCGGTGTATTTGCAGGCAATGCAGTTCTCGGTGACAACATAGGTCATGGTCGAATTCCCATATCGGTTTCGGCGACTAGCTAATTCAACCCGCACCGGTCTTCAAGAGAAGATCACCCCCTTGAGGTGCGAGAAAGATCAAGCGCACGCCGATCCTTCTTGGTCGGACGACCTTTTCCCACGAAACCCGGATTTCCCGGCAGAGCGTTCTGCGCGGGCATCAGATCGGTGTACAGCGTCTGCGCCTCGGACGCGGGGCCGCGACGCTCGCCCAGGAATTCGACGCGGACGACCCGGACCACTCGCCCCTGCGCAAAGGTCAGGACATCCCCGGGCCCGACGGTCTGCGCCGGCTTCTGGGCCCGGTCTCCGTTTATGCGCACATGGCCAGCGCTGACCTGTCTGGCAGCCAGGCTGCGGGTCTTGAAGAACCGAGCATGCCACAGCCACTTGTCGATCCGCAGCTTGGCCAGCGCCTCTGCCATGGCGGATCAGTTGCCTTCCTTCAGACCCATCAGCGCCGCGGCGAAGGGGTTGTCGGGGTCGATGGCCTTTTCCTTTTTCGGTGGGCGCGACGAGAAGGTCTTGGCCCCTTGCGGCTTGCCCCCCTTGCCCCCTTGCGGCTTGCCACGGCCTTCGCGCGGCCCACCGCCCGGCTTGCCCTTGCCGCGCGGCTGCTGTGCATCCCGGCGCGGGCCGCGATTGCCTTGCCGCTGACGGCCCCAAGTGAAGGTATAGAACACCTCGATCTCGGGCTCGTCCGATGCCGGTTCGGCGGCCGGGGCCTCGGCGGGCGCCTCGGCGCTTTCGGTGGCCTCGGCTGACGGCTCGGCGGGTTCGCCTGCCGCATCCACCGGGGCATCAGAAGCTTCGGGTCCGGTCTCTGCCGGCTGCGCGTCGGATTCATCCGTCAGTTGAGGCTCGGCCATCGCTGGCCGGACCTTGACGCGCTCACCGCGTTCAGCCTTGTATCCCAGCCCCTGCATCAGGTCGGCAAATTGCTCCAGCGTCATGCCGGTGATCGACAACATGTCGGGCTTGGCCTCGAATCCGCCACGACTGTCTTCTGCCCGCAGCATGTCGGCCAAGCGCTCCAGCATGTCGATGCGGATGGCGCGCTCGCCCGCGTTGCGGTACCCGCACATGGTGTCATAGCCCTCGGGCGCATCCTTGGCGACGGGGACTGTCACGAGGCCCGGGGGCGGCGCTTCGGGAAACTCCTGCAGGCCGTTGGCCAAGGCCCACAACACCAGACGCAGACGCGTCGGGGCAGGCTTCAACAACAGCGGCATGAAGATGGTGAACTGACCGAACCGGATGCCGTGTTTGCGCAGCGCGCCGCGGGCGTCCTGGTCCAGATCCTTAACTTCTTGGGCGACACCGGCGCGCGGCAGGATGCCCAACGCCTCGACCATGCGGAAGGCAAAGCCCCGGGCCAGGCCCGTCAGCTCTTCGTCGCGCGACAGGTTCAGCAGGGGTTCGAACAGGGTCGCGATCTTGCGGTCGATGAAGTGCTGCAGGCGGCGCTGAACCTTCTGTTCGACCTCCGGCCCTGCGGCCTCGTCCACGAACACCTCGACCATCGGCTTGAGCGGCTCGGCCCCGGCAACCAGCTTGCCAACGGCATATTCGCCCCACATCAGGCCACCCTGTTCGGTAAAATCAATTTCGGTATCGGGCGCGTTGTAGAAGCGATCGGCACGCAGATGGAATTGCGGCGCGAGTGCTTGCAGCGAGGCCGATTTAAGCGCTTTCGCCTCGGTTCCCTGCGCGCTTTTGTCCGGGATGAACCGGAACCCTTCCAGACGACCGACGAATTCGCCTTCGACGGTCACTTCACCCTTGTCATTCACTTCGGCCAAAAGGGCCTCCTTCTGTTTGAGCCGGCGCAGCAGAACAGATGTACGCCGGTCCACAAATCTTTGCGTCAGACGTTCATGCAAAGCGTCCGACACCCTGTCTTCTACAGCGCGGGTTTCCGCGCGCCAATGGGATTCGTCGCGCACCCAGCCGTTTCGTTGCGCAACATATGTCCAGGTGCGAATATACGCCAACCTTTTGGACAACGCATCAATATCGCCGCCGGTTCGGTCGATCCGGCGGATCTGGCGCGCCAGGAAATCCTCGGGGATCGTACCGCGTTCGTGCAGATGCCCAAAAATCGATTCGAGCAGGCTGGCATGTTCGGCATGGCTGATGCCGCGAAAATCGGGGATTCGGCAGACATCCCACAACAGGCGGATCGACGGGCCGTCACTGGCACGGGCCACAACCTCGGGCACCTGGGCCAGCGATTTCAGCGCGTTCAAATCGTCGGCGGGCCGGGCTTTGACCAAGTGTTCGTTGTCCGGGCTGGCCTCGAGCGAGTCGATCAGCGCATCGACCGACCCGAACCGCAAGGCGGCATTCCGCCAGTTCAGCTTTTTCATCGGCGTGAACCGGCTGTCCATGATGGCCTGTGCCACGCCCTCGTCCAGCGGCGATGCCTCGCCCGTCACGCCGAAGGTGCCATCCGACATGCCGCGCCCGGCGCGCCCGGCGATCTGGGCCAGTTCGTTCGGAGCCAGCGGCCGCATACGACGGCCATCGAATTTGGACAGGGACGAAAACGCCACGTGGTTCACATCGAGGTTCAGCCCCATCCCGATGGCGTCGGTGGCTACCAGATAGTCGACCTCGCCATTCTGGTACAGCTCGACCTGCGCATTCCGCGTACGCGGGCTGAGTGCGCCCATGACCACGGCCGCCCCACCCTTTTGCCGCCGCAATAGCTCGGCAATGGCATAGACGTTCTCGACCGAGAACCCGACGATGGCGCTGCGCGGGGGCATGCGGCTGATTTTTTTGGACCCGGTGTAAACCAGTTGCGACATCCGCTCGCGCCGGACGAACTGCGCCTGCGGAACCAGCGCCGCGATCGGGCCGCGCATCGTGTCGGCACCCAGAAACAGCGTCTCGTGCGTGCCGCGCATTCTCAGCAGCCGGTCGGTAAAGACATGACCGCGCTCGGGGTCGGCGCACAGTTGTATTTCGTCGATGGCCACGAAATCGGTGCCCATCCCCTCGGGCATCGCCTCAACCGTGCAGACCCAGTATTGCGTGCGCGGCGGCACGATGCGTTCTTCACCCGTCACAAGAGCCACCACCGAGGGGCCGCGGATGGCGACGATCTTGTCATAGACCTCGCGCGCAAGCAGCCGCAGCGGCAGGCCGATGACACCGGTCCGGTGGCCCAGCATGCGTTCGATCGCATAGTGGGTTTTGCCTGTGTTGGTCGGGCCAAGTACGGCCACGATTCGGGATGCCCCGTTCACCTTTGCCCCCTGCCCGGACCTTAAAGCGCCTTGCCCGCGATTTGCGGTTTCAGCCGATTCACGGCATTGGTTACTTCTTCGTGATGGGGATGTATAGCCAGCGCGCGCGAATAGGCCTCATAGGCCCGGTCGGGCTGACCCAGAACCTCGAAGATCAGGCCCAGACCATAAATGGCTTGGTAATTGTTCGGGTTCAGGGTCAGGGCATGTTCAAGATCCGCCGCCGCCATGCCGAACCGTTCCAGCCCGAAAAAGACCGAGGCCCGCGCATGCCAGCCCTCGGAAAAATCGGGCGCGTGGTCGGTCAGCGCTGTCAGGTGATCCAGGGCAGCGTCGATGTTCCCCTGTTCCATCGCATCGCGCCCCCGTTCCAGCAGCAGATCCGCCGAGGCCGAGCCGGATTGCGACCACAGCGCCTGCAACTGCCGATCCAGGCCAATGGCCTGTTGCGGCGTCGCCTCGGCCAGTTGCCGCAGCAGTTCCGCCTCGTCGCGCAGATCGGCCTGCTGTCCCCACGCAGTGGTGGAAAACGTGACTAGGACCGCAAATGCCGCAACGGTACCTTTGAGATTGTTGACTGCAATGCTCATAACAATGTTCAGTGTAGCGTTGCGACCGCGGATGTCCATTCACGGCGCACCAACAAATGAGGAAGACCATGAGCGACACTCTTGAAAAAGCGGCAGCCGCGCTGAACGAAAAACTGTCGGGGGGCGAATTCGATTCTTCGGCGAAATTCGCCATTGCCGACCTGGGCTCGATCGTGCTGGACGCGAATGGCGCGCGGGTCAGCGACGAGGACGCTGAAGTCACCCTGAGCGCCGACGCGGAAACGTTTGAACAGATCCTCAACGGCGAGTTGAACCCCACCGGTGCGTTCATGGCCGGCAAGCTGAGCGTCGATGGCGACATGGGAATTGCCATGAAACTTGCCTCGGTACTGGCCTGATGGAACTGTCGCCGGCCCCTTTCTTTGAAGACGTGGCCGGCGGTCCCGTCGGCGGCGCCGCGCATTGGTTGACCACCAGCGACGGCACGCGCATCCGCGGGGGCCACTGGCGCCCCGAGGGTGAGGCGACCGGGACGGTGATGATCTTTCCCGGCCGCACCGAATACATTGAAAAATATGGCAATGCGGCGGGCGAGTTCGTGCGGCGCGGCTTTGCCGTACTGGCCGTGGACTGGCGCGGACAGGGTCTGGCCGACAGGTTGCTGGAAGATCCGCGCATCGGACATGTGGACAAGTTCACCGACTATCAGCAGGACGTGCGCGAAACACTGAAACTGGCCAAGCACCTGGGCCTGCCGAAACCCTGGCACGTGATCGGCCATTCGATGGGCGGCGCGATCGGGTTGCGCGCGGTTCTGGAGACCGGCCGGTTTGCCTCTTGCGCTTTCACCGGCCCGATGTGGGGCATTTTCTTCACCCCCCTCATGAAGCCACTCAGCCGCCTGACCGCCTATTGGGGGCCGCGATTCGGGTTGGGCGAACGCACGCCGCCCACGACATCGCTGGACAGCTATGTGCTGACCCAGCCGTTCGAGGGCAACGTTCTGACCCGCGACCCCGGGATGTACCGGATGATGCAGGATCAGTTGAAAGCGCACCCCGAACTGGCCTTGGGCGCCCCGTCCACCATCTGGCTGCGCGAGGCGCTGGACGAATGTGAATGGCTTGTGGCGCAGACCGCGCCGGACATTCCCTGCCTGACCTATCTTGGCACCCACGAGCAGATCGTGGACCGCAAGGCGATCCGGGCGCGGATGACGAATTGGCCCAGCGGCCGGCTGGTCGAAATCCCCGACGGCGAACACGAGGTGATGATGGAACCGCCCGAGGTCCGCGGCCCCGTATTCGAAGAGATGGCCGCGCATTTCTCGGCCGCCGCCAACGGGCAGTTATCCGATCTTGCGATGACGCGCTGACGCCTCGGCTGCTTGTGATCCGCGCGCCCTGCGCCTAGATGTGGTCCAACGCAGACAATCGAGGTGTTTCATGCACGAGCTTCCCTTCCCCGTCCGAGACGCAAATGCCGGTGGCGGCGCCGACAACCTTGGCAACCTGCCGGAGTGGAATCTGGACGATCTTTACAAGGGACAGGACGCGCCGGAACTGACCCGCGATCTTGAGTGGCTGGAACAGGAGTGCGCGGGTTTTGCCGCCGATTACGAAGGCAAGCTGGCCGATCTGGACGCTCAGGGCCTTCTGACCTGCGTGAAGCGCAACGAAAAGATCAACGCCGTCGCCGGGCGGATCATGTCCTTTGCCGGGCTGCGCTATTACCAGCTGACCACGGATGCCGAGCGCGCCAAGTTCCTGTCGGACATGCAGGAAAAGGTTACGCTGTTCACCACGCCTCTGGTGTTCTTCACGCTCGAGATAAACCGCATCGACGATGACGTACTGGCCGCTCATTTCAAGGCCAACGCGGACCTGGCCCGGTACGAGCCCGTCTTCCGCCGCATCCGCGCGATGAAGCCCTATCAACTGTCGGACGAGTTGGAGAAATTCCTGCATGATCTGGGGGTGGTCGGCGACGCGTGGGAACGGCTGTTCGACGAAACCATTGCCGGGCTGACCTTTACCGTGGATGGCGAAGAGCTGAACATCGAGGGCACCCTGAATCTGCTGACCGAACAGGACCGGTCCAAGCGCGAGGCGGCGGCTCGCGAACTGGCCCGTGTGTTTCAGGACAACATCAAGACTTTTGCCAGGGTCCACAACACCCAGACCAAGGAAAAGGAAATCATCGACCGCTGGCGCAAGATGCCAACCCCGCAGACCGCGCGGCACCTGGCGAACGATGTCGAACCCGAGGTGGTCGAAGCTTTGCGCGAGGCGGTCGTGGCCGCCTATCCCAAGCTCAGCCACCGCTATTACGAGCTCAAGCGCAAATGGCTGGGGCTGGATGTGATGCAGGTCTGGGACCGCAACGCGCCGCTGCCGATGGAAGACACCCGCACCGTGTCGTGGGAAGACGCCGAGAAGACGGTGATGGAGGCCTATGCCGCCTTCGATTCCCGAATGGCCGAGATTGCGGCGCCGTTCTTTTCGAAAGGCTGGATCGACGCTGCGGTGAAACCGGGCAAGGCCCCGGGTGCCTTCGCGCACCCCACCGTGACCGATGTGCACCCCTATGTGATGCTGAACTACCTGGGCAAACCGCGCGACGTGATGACGCTTGCGCACGAGCTGGGCCACGGCGTGCATCAGGTGCTGGCCGCCGGTCAGGGCGAGATGCTGTCCTCGACGCCCCTGACGCTGGCCGAAACCGCCAGCGTCTTCGGCGAGATGCTGACCTTCCGCAAGATGCTGGATCAGGCCGAAACGCCCGAGCAGCGCAAGGTTCTGTTGGCCGGCAAGGTCGAGGACATGATCAACACGGTAGTCCGCCAGATCGCCTTTTACGATTTTGAATGCAAGCTGCACGCCGCCCGCCGCGAGGGCGAACTGACGCCGGACGACATCAACGCCCTGTGGATGAGCGTTCAGGCTGAAAGCCTTGGCCCGGCGTTTGAATTCATGGATGGGTACGAGACGTTCTGGGCCTATATCCCGCACTTTGTTCACTCGCCCTTCTATGTCTATGCCTATGCCTTCGGTGACGGGTTGGTGAACGCGCTGTACTCAGTGTACGAAAGCGGCGCGGAAGGGTTCGAAGACAAGTATTTCGAGATGCTGTGCGCGGGCGGCTCCAAGCACCACAAAGAGCTATTGGCCCCGTTCGGTCTGGATGCCAGCGACCCGAAATTCTGGGACAAGGGCCTGTCGATGATCTCGGGCTTCATCGACGAGTTGGAGGCGATGGAAGAGTGACACCCAAGACCGGGCGCTGGGCCGCGCTGAAGGCACAGCTGCGCCCGGTTCTGGCCCGCATTCGCCAGAAGGTTCCGCGCGGGTTGCGCTTCGTCGTGGGCGTCCTGCTGATCATCGGCGGAATTTTCGGATTCCTGCCAGTGGTGGGGTTCTGGATGATTCCGCTGGGGATCATGGTCGCCGCAATGGATGTGCGGCTGTTGATACGCTGGAGGCGAACGCGTCGGAACGGCCGGGTTCGCTGACCTGGTCGGGGCAACCCTATTTCAGCTGGCTGTCCTTGGACCCGCGCCGGTTGATACCGCCGCGGGCTTTGTAGGCGCCGTCGTGCTCCTGCTGGCAGTCTAGGCACAGCTTGACGCCCGGGATGGCCTGACGCCGTTTTTCCGGGATCGGTTCCTCGCATTCCGCGCAATGGGTCAGGCTGTCGCCCACGGGGCGTTTGCGCGCCTGCATCCGGGCCAGCTCGTCGGAAATCGACGCTTCGATCTGTTCGCTTACCGCGCCGTCACGCGCCCAGCCTCCGGCCATGGTCTCCTCCGTTTCAGCCGCCGGCCAGTCTAGGCGCGCAGTGGTACGTCACGCAAGTCAGAGCGGTGTCGCGCCATCGAACACCCGGTCGATCATCGCTTGCGTCCCGCGCGAGAATTCGAGCGGACACGGGTATTCGTCCCCCGCGCGAATGGTTCGGCAAAACGCCTCGACCTGCAGCTTGTAGTGATCGTCGGCTGGGAAACGCGTCACAAGAACTTCCAAACCCGGGCGATGCAGTTCGACCCGAGCCTCGCCAAACACCCGCGCGTTGAACGGCGCGGTCAGGCGGATCAGGCCGCGTTCCCCGTGAAAGACCATTTCCTGATGGGGGTGCATGCGGATCGAGACATAGGCCGAATAAGTAAAGCCCGGAAACTGCGCGCGTATTTCCGTGAACGCGTCGATTCCATCCTCCCAACGGATGGCCGATTGCACGGTGTCCGGTTCCTGCCCCGTCGCGAAACGGGCCGACCCGATGACATAGACGCCGATGTCGCGCAGCCCGCCGCCGCCGGTTTCGGCGCGGTTGCGGATATTGCCGGTGTCCGCGCGGTTGTCGAAGCTGAATGCGCCCGTGACATGCACCAGATCACCGATGGCGCCATCGGCGATCAGGTTGCGCACATGCTGCCACTGAGGGTGGTGCACGATCATATAGGCCTCGGCCGCCAGCAGCCCGGTCTGGTCGCGCTTGTGGATGAGGGCGTCGAACTCCTCGGCGCGCATGGTCATCGGCTTTTCACACAGAACGTGCTTGCCAGCCTCCAGCGCCTTAAGGCTCCATTCCACATGCAGGTGGTTCGGAAGCGGAATGTAGACCGCCTCGATTTCGGGCGAGGCCAGCAGCGCGCCATAGTCGTCAAAGACCTTCAGGTCCGGGCAGAAGTCCTGAAACGGCTCGGCCTTGGCCGGATCCGAGGTCGCCAGGGCGGCCAGTCGCGCGCCCGAAGCCGCATGGATCGCCGGCCCCATGAATTGGCGCGCGAATTTCGCCGCCCCCAGAATGCCCCATTGAACCGGCTTGTGCATGGTGTCCTCCGTATTTGACCACGTTGGGCGCTGAAATGTTTGCGCCAACATCCGTTGCGACCTCTGTATCAGCCAAGCGACGCCAAGTCAGGCTTTTCTCATCAGTTTTCGCCCATAAGCTGCCGGAAACGCTTGGGGAGGAAAAACGTGAAGAGACTACTGAAATGGCTGGCCGGCCTTGTGGTGGCCGCGCTTGTCCTCGGAGCCGTGGTGTTCTTTGGTTTCGTGCCGGCCTATGTCGAAGGCGCGCGCAACAACGTGATCAACCACGACCCATATCCGGTGTCCGACACCGCCGCGGCCCTGCACGAAACCCTGCTCGTGGGCGACCTGCATGCCGATCCGCTGTTGTGGAGCCGCGACCTGACCGAGCGCGGAACCCGCGGCCAGGTGGATATTCCCCGGCTGATCGAAGGCAACGTGGCCCTGCAGGTGTTCACCGCCGTGACCAAGTCACCGGCCGGGCAGAACTACGAGGCAAACTCGGCCGATGCATTCGACAACATCACGCTGTTGGCCATCGGCCAGCTGTGGCCGCTGCGTACCTGGGACAGCCTTAAGGAACGCGCTATTTATCAGGCCGAGAAATTGCATCGGTTCGAGGCCGCCTCGGACGGGCACCTCAAGGTTATCAAGACCCGCGCGGATCTCGAGGCCGTTCTGGACGCCCGGGCGCGCGGCGAAAAGGTCGTGGGCGGCATTCTGGGAATCGAAGGCGCCCATCCGCTGGAGGGCGATCTGGCCAATCTCGAGCCGATATTCGATGCCGGCCACAGGGTGTTCGGGCTGCAGCATTTCTTTGACAACGAACTGGGCGGCTCGCTGCACGGCACCGGGAACACGGGCTTGACCGAATTCGGACGGCAGGTGGTGGCCGAACTGGCCAAACGCCCGGTTGTGATCGACCTGGCCCACTCCAGCCCGCAAGTGGCGCACGACGTGCTGGCCATGACAGACGAGCCGCTGATCGTCAGCCATGGCGGCCTGCACGGGTTCTGCCCGGTCAAGCGCAACTATCCCGACGACCTGATGAAGGAAATCGCGGCGACCGGCGGTGTCATCGGGATGGGATACTGGGCCGATGTCACCTGCGGCGACATCACCCCGACGGGCATCGCGAAAATGATCAAGGCTGCCATCCAAACGGTGGGCGAAGATCATGTGGCGCTCGGGTCCGACTATGACGGCTCGGTCGAGACCGCGTTCGACACGTCGGAACTGGCCGCGCTGACCTCGGCCTTGCAGGACGAAGGCCTGACCGAAACGCAGATCCGCAAGGTCATGGGCGAAAACATGGTACGGGTATTCCGCCAACAGCTGGAGTAGCGGCACGAAAAAACCGGCCCGGAGCGATCCAGGCCGGCTGTTCAGGTCGGTCGTGGCGCATCAGGCCGGGGTCAGCATCCCCTTTTCCCGCGCCAGTTCCCGCATCTTTTTCTGCAGCTTTTCAAAGGCGCGCACCTCGATCTGGCGAATGCGCTCGCGGCTGACATTGTATTGCGAGCTCAGCTCTTCCAGCGTGACGGGCTGATCCATCAGCCGCCGCTGGGTCAGAATGTCCTTTTCGCGGTCGTTCAGCACCTCGAGCGCCTCGGCCAGCAACTCACGCCGAACCTCAAGCTCTTCGCGGGCCTCATAATCGCCGGCCTGGTCGGCATCTTCGTCTTCCAGCCAGTCCTGCCACTGCATGGTGCCTTCGCCCTCGGAGCCGACCGTGGCGTTCAGCGAGGCATCCCCGCCGGACATGCGGCGGTTCATGCTAATGACCTCCTCTTCGGTCACGCCAAGGTCGTTGGCGATCTGCTTGACGTTGTCGGGATGCAGGTCGCCGTCTTCCAACGCACCGATGCGTGCCTTGGCTTTCCGCAGATTGAAGAACAGCTTTTTCTGCGCTGACGTGGTGCCCAGTTTAACCAGCGACCACGACCGCAGGATGTATTCCTGGATCGAGGCGCGGATCCACCACATGGCATATGTCGCCAGGCGGAAGCCCTTTTCCGGGTCAAACCGTTTCACGGCCTGCATCAGGCCTACATTGGCCTCGGAAATCACCTCGGCTTGGGGCAGCCCATAGCCGCGATAGCCCATGGCGATCTTGGCGGCCAGCCGCAGATGCGACGTCACCATCTTGTGCGCCGCTTCGGTGTCCTGCTCTTCGACCCAACGCTTGGCCAGCATGTACTCCTCTTCCGGCTCGAGAAGCGGAAACTTGCGAATCTCCTGCAGATACCGGTTCAGCCCGCCTTCAGGCGTGGGCACGGGGAGGTTTTTGTAATTTGCCATGTATCACGTCCCTTTGGACCAATGTTTATGTCCTTAACATGGATATGGGGCCACGTTTCGGACCATTCAAGGGCAGGTGTTAACAGTGTGGGATTAAAGATTGATAAAGGAAACCTAAGAATGCGTTAGTCACGAGACCTTTCGGGTTGTTTCAACGCCGAAATAAGGGCCTGCATGTCCTGCGGAATAGGGGCTTCGAACCGCATCCGAGCGCCGGTCACGGGGTGTTCAAACCCCAAAACCGCCGCGTGCAGCGCCTGCCGGGGAAAGCTGCTCACCGCCTCTGCCGCGTCCGCGCCGAAGGACCGGGCCGACAGTTTGCGCTTGCCTCCATAGACCGGGTCGCCCACCAGACCATGCCCGGCATGGGCCATGTGCACCCGGATCTGATGGGTGCGCCCGGTTTCCAACCAGCATTCGATCAGCGACACCGCTCCGGGCTGCCCGAACACCTCGACGACCCGGGCGCGCGTGACGGCGTGGCGACCGCCGTGGAACAGCACGGCCTGTTTCTGCCGGTCGTGTTTGTGCCGCGCCAGCTGCGTGGTGATCCGCATCACGTTGCCGGGTTCGAAACTCACGCCTTTGATGCCGCGCAGCCGAGGATCGTTGGCATCAGGAACGCCGTAGCACACCGCGCGGTAATACCGCTCGACGCTGTGCGCCTCGAACTGGGCCGCAAGCCCCTGATGGGCCGCATCCGATTTGGCGACCACCAGAAGCCCGCTGGTATCCTTGTCGATTCGGTGAACGATGCCCGGCCGCTTGACCCCGCCCACGCCAGACAGATCATCGCCGCAGTGATGCAGCAGCGCATTCACCAAAGTGCCGTTGGGGGATCCCGGCGCCGGATGCACGACCATCCCCGCAGGCTTGTTGATCACGATCAGGTCGGCATCTTCGTGCACGATGTCCAACCGAATGTCCTCGGGGCCGATATGACTCTCATCCGCCTCGGACACGGTTATGCAGACAGCCGCACCTTCCGCCACCTTGGCCTTGGCATCGGTCACGACCTTGCCGTCCACCGAAACCGCGCCCTCCTCGATCAGGCGGGCCAGACGGGTCCGCGACAGATTTTCATCTGCTGGCACATCCCGCGAAAGCGCCTTATCAAGGCGGGGCGGCGGAGCGTCCGCGATCACGAAGTCTATTTGCCGGGTGCCCATGACTGTCCCTTCAGATCCTCAAGAACCGCAGGAAACGCCTCAGCTGCGCCTGCTGCGCCGCATGGTCATGTTGCTGACCGCGGTGATGATTGGCGGCGTTCTAGTGACATTCGCCCTGATTGTCATCCGCCTATCGGACAGAACCCCCACCCTGCCCGATCAGATCGAATTGCCCGACGGTGCCCGCGCCCAGGCCGTTACCATCGGCAGCAACTGGTTCGCCGTGGTGACCGATGACAACCGTATCCTGATCTTCGACAAGACCACCGGGCGCCAGCGGCAGGAGATTCCGCTGGATTGAGGCGCCTCAGGCGTCCAGTGCCATACGGAACACGATTTCCGATGCCTGCTTGAGAGCAGCGACCTCTTCGGCGCTGTCGCGGCGGAACCGCAGATCTTCGGCACCAAGGCGGACCGGAGAGAACAAAACTTTGCGGTCGGGAAAGAATTCTTGCCGGAACCCTTCGTCAGCCTCGGCCAGAAAGTCATCCAGCCAGGCGCGCTCATCAGGTTCCAGCACGTCATGCCGGCGGATCATCACCGGATCGCTCACCGCCTGACGGCGCAACTGGCGGCTGCGCTTGCGCCCGATGGCCCGGGTCACCACGCCGAAGGCCTCGCTGGCGACCCGCGACAAGGACAGGTTGGCCGGCAGGTCGGTCGGACACCCGGGTGGCGGCGCAACCCCAAGCCGTGACAGGAAATCATCGATGACATTGCCGTTGGCGAGCTCCGCCCGTTCATATAGAAGCGGCACGATCGCGACGCCCGGAAAAGCCGCTCGGATGCGACCAACCGCACCGGCATAGCTGTGCCCGTCCGGGTTGGACCGGATCGCCGCCAGCCGGTCACGGACAAAGCCCGAGCCATCCGCGGGCAGCCGTCCGTTCTTGGCCCGCTGCTTGTAATCGGCCTCGAAGAAATCGGAATAGCGGCGGCAATAGAACACCACGCGCATCTCGCGCGCGGGAATTTCCGCGAAGACCTGCGCTAGACGCGCCAGGTCGGCGGTGTAGAACATCTCGGACGACACCACACAGGCCTTGTCCGCGTGATCTTCGTATTCGCGAGCGATCGCTTCGCGGAAAGCGTCCAGCGGCTGGGCCGTCTGATTCAGGTGAAACGCCATCATGTTGTGGCTGACCTTGGGGCGCTCGCCCGTGTCCGGCCGCTGACGCCCGGCCTTCATGTAGCGCAGCCCGTTCTCGGACAAGATATCCGCATGACCGCGCAAATAGGACTGAAGCGCGGTCGTACCGGTTTTCGGCATGCCGAGGTGCAACCAGAGCATCAGGCGCCCTCCTGCCCGGCCGTCATCTGCTGCATCAGGGCGCGGATCTCGGCGGTATTCAGCAGCTCGGCAATCTGCCGGCGATGCAGGTCACAGGACTGGTGGTGCAGGCGCGCGGTTTCAGGGTCCGACATGAGGTCGTGGAAATGGCCCCGCTTTCGATCGGCGATGGCGTCAATCGACCGGTCCTCGACCGCGTTGTGGTTCATCATGTTCCAGTAGTCCAACCCAAGGCTTTCACCCGTGTGATGCGCCCGCCCCCGCACCTTCTTGACCAGATAGCTTTCGCAGGATTTCAGCGCATAGTGGTTCACCTGCACCAGATCGTACCCGACCGAGTCCCGGGCCGAGCGCCAGCTGCTGGTGAAATAGCGTTCGGGCATCGGCCGCCCCGATCCGTTGTACCAATGGCACTCCGCCATGCTCTCGACGTTGGGGCGCTTGGGTCGGTGGACGCCGATCACGTTCCAAAGGTGCCGGCGGAACATGGTCTTGAACCCCCAGGCCTGCGGCGGACGCGGCATGTGTTCCGGGGCGGCGCGGCAAAACTGTTCGGACAGGAACCTGTCTTCATAGCCCACGACCCCCGCATTTCCGAACAACCGCCAGGTCATCGAGATCATGCGCGCATCCGGCACCGCTTTTGCCAGTGATTGCAGGGTGTTGTCGCCCGTCTTTACATTAATGTGCTCATCTGCGTCGATAACTACCACCCAGTCCTGCGGCCGCGCCACGTCCATGCGCAGGAACCGTTTGTAGGCACGCTTCTGCGGGCTGCTCGGACGCGCCGAGTTGTTGTCGACATGGATCAGAACGCCGCGGTCGTGCAGTCGCTGCAACAGGGCGTCGGTGCCGTCCGTGCAGTCATTCGTCATCACGACCATCTGGTCGATTCCGATTGCAAGATTGTGCGCCACCCACTCCAGAACGAAGGGGCCCTCATTCTTCATCGGGGTCACGCTGACAAAGCGAGGGGGCTGTTCGACCATGCGGTTCTGCCTCGGATCAATCGGCCCGGTCGGGCGATCCCGCCGCGGGCACCGGTTTTTCATTCAGATTATTTTCTTCGCCCCGGCAGACCAAGGGCAAACTGCCCCGCCCCGCCGCAGCTTCGGGCGTCGATGCGCGCATGTCACCCATCGACCCGCCCCAGCTGGTTGTAAAACCGCGAATAGGTCGGGCAAAGCGCCACGGCCCGTTCCAAGAACTTTTTGGCCTGCGGCTTGTTCCCGCGCCTAAGGTAAATGCGGCCGGCCGCCCCTTGGATGGCGGCGGTGACCTCGTCCAGTTCCGCGGCATTCAGGATCTGCTGCTCGCCCTGCCTTTTGGCCCCGAGGCGGATCAACAACTGGCCCATTGCAAAGACGAGGAAAGCATTGTCGGGGTCGCAGGCCAGCGCATCCGCCATCGACAGCCGCGCCGCCCCGGCATCGCCGGCATCGGCATACAACTCGGCAAGGCGCTTGTGGTACAGCGGGGCGTCTGGACAGGCCGCAACGACCCTGCGCGCAACGTCGATCGCCGCCGACAGTGACACCTCGCCGGTGTGCCGGTGCACCGTCGAAATCAGGCTTTGCACGGCCGGATCGTCACCGGACAGGTCCTCCGA
The DNA here is from genome assembly GCF_059613045.1 of Ruegeria sp. BHSC037. Classification (NCBI taxonomy): domain Bacteria; kingdom Pseudomonadati; phylum Pseudomonadota; class Alphaproteobacteria; order Rhodobacterales; family Roseobacteraceae; genus Ruegeria; species Ruegeria sp. BHSC037. Next base: position 136,509 of record NZ_JBXWRT010000005.1, on the reverse strand, counting down.
TGCCCGAACCGCCGCTTCGAGCGCGGCCAGCCGCGCAGGCGATTTGGGCAACCGTCGCGCGCGCTGGTCCAACGAAAGGTCCGCCCAGTCCAGCAGCATCATGTCGAAATTGCAGGGCTGGCGTGCGATGACTTTGTGCTGGACCAGATACAGGTTGTTGAACGGCGCGAAACGGCGCTGCCGCAGCCGGCGCTGCAACGCCCAGTCGACCGGCGGGAACAGGCGGAACGGCAGTTGGTCGCGGTAAAGCATCCGCGAACCCAACACGACCACATCGGGCCGCAAGGGCTTGGCCCAAAACGCTTTTGCGAATTGTCGCCCTGCGGCCCAGCGCTTTTTCTGGGCACCCAAGATAGCGCCGCGCAAGGCACACAGAACGGCTCGGTCCTCGGGCCAGAGGTCGGAGTTTTCCAACCCGGTCCGGGCTAGGTGTTCGCTTTCCTTCCACTTGCCCAGATAAAAGGCGTTCAGCGCTTGCAGCAGTGGCAGAAACGCATTGTCCGCTCCGGCATCGAGGATCGGCTGGGCGAGGTCATAGGCCTCTTGGCAGCGGTCCTGCGCGCAGAGGTATTGCCACGCTTTGGCATAGACATGAGCGGCCTCGGACGGGTTGAGAAATGCAGACGGTCCCTGGGCGACCCGCTGTATGACTCGTTCATTGGCGCGGCCGATCTCGTCCTCGGACAGCACGTCGCGGAACACCAGCCGCTGCTGACCGGAAATCCGGGCCGCAGCCATCGAAAAAGCCGAAATGAACGGAGCGATCACCCGCTCGGCCCGCGACATCGTGTAGAGTTCCAGGAAATCCCGCTGGGCCCGGGTCATGCCGGACAGATCGGCGATGTCGGCCATCTGGATCAATTGCGGGTGGCGCTGTTGGAACCGTGCGATCAGTTCGGGCTGGTCGGAAAACATGATGGCCGTCTGCCCGCGCGACTTGTCCAGATGCGCGTCATACAGTTCTTCGGGCTCGATCTTGGCGGGCCAAGTCGTATGCTTCCAGGGCAGGCCGTTCAAGATATCGCCGCGCCGGATGTGATAGGCCGACACCCCCTTGCCCGACAACCGGGCGTCGGTCTGGTCCATGACCGCGCGGATCGGCGGCGCAAAGCCGATCCGATGGATGAAATCGCGGTATCGGGGGCGGATGGCTTCGACATCTTCCCAGGGAAAGGCCAAAACCTCGAACCCCTCCTCGACGATCACCGAACGGCCCGCGGCCAGATGTTCGCGCAGCCTGTCGGGGGTCTGATCGCCCTGAAAGCTCCAGACGGGGACGGCACCCGCGGCCAATTCGTCGTAAGCCTGCCCATCCAAGAAATGGGCCGCCATCCAATCGGTGGCGAACAGCTCTTGTGGGGCGTCCAGTTCCGGCGCGTCGGCTCCTTGCGGAAACCAGTTGACGCGATAGTCCGTGTCGAAATCCTCGGCCAGGCGGATGCAGGTCAGCATCATCAGGAGCCGCGCGCCCAGACGGTCCTTGCGCTGGCCGATGAACACGCCCCGGTCTGGGGTCATGACGCGCCACCCGCAGCAGCCTGGCGCCGCAGGGCGCGGAATCGCTGCCGCGCGGCCCCGACCAGTTTCGGATGCCGGTCCTCACCCACCGCCTCGATCCCGCGCATGTAGATGGGCAGGCGCCGCCGTGCGCGCATCATCCGATAAAAGGCCTGCGGTTCCAGCGTGCCGGCCATGGCCTGCTGCATCACCGGCTTCAGCGCGTCGATCTTGCGCAGCATCGGCGCGGCGAAATGGTTCGAGAACCACGTCTTCAGCGGCACCACATTCGCGCCCTGCAATCGGTGGACGTGCCGCCGATCGGGCTCGAAGAACGGGTCATAGAAAACATAGGCCTTTTTGGCCGTCCGGATGCAGTCGGCCGCGTCACCCAGCGGCAGGTCCCAGTCCTGAACCTTGCCAAAGCGATATCGGGTCTCCCACGGCACCAGACGTTCATCCAGCGTGGATTGCGGATTGAAGGCGATCACCACCGCTCCGGGCGCCAGTGCAGAAAAGGTCAGCGCCCCGAACCCACCCATCGAGGCGCCAGCAAACACGACTTGGTCGAAGCGCTCGAAAAACCCTTCGCGCGCCTTGGCCTGGAAATAGTCGATGATCTCGGGGTCGCGGTACCAGGCCTTGGACCGCGCGAACACGCCCATATGCGACCAGCCCTCGTCGCGGAAGAACTTCCAGCCCCAGGGCTCGCGCGCGAAGGACAGATCGTTGGCATTGCCGATATTGTCGAAACTGACGACCAGACGCGCCGCGTCCCGCTGATGGAACAGGATCGAATGGCGTTCGAGCTTGCGGAGGAATCCAGTTCCTTCCCCGCCCGGATAGATCTCGACGAACCAGGGCGGCGCAGGATCGGTCAGAATGCGCTCGTACCCCGTCTTACGGTCGGGATGCTCGGGCTTAAGCTGATCCTTCGAAAGTTCGTCGGCCATGGGTCTCAAACCAGATTGTCCGCCAGCCATGACCGGAAGTCCACCCATTCGGGGCGCAGCTTGATCTCGGCGATCTTGGCGCGGTGCCACTCGCACGCCTCGTCATGCAGACGGGCAAGCTCGGAATCGGCCTTCAGCTTGGCCAGAACCGGTGCGGCCCGCCGGGCAATGGGTTGAATCGAGGTATCCCGGACCTTGTTGGCGTTCATATCCAACCAGTAGGCCTGCCCCTGATCTACCTTGACGTGATTGGTGCGGCCACGGTCACGCTTGACCAGAAACCCCTCGAGCGAACGCACGGAGTAGTGGTGCAGGCGCCCAAATGCATGGTCGAACCCCCGCCAAGCCCGCCAGCCGACCTTGTCAGCGGGAAACAGGTTTCCACCCGCGTCCGACCAGGCGACTTCGTGCTCGCGCCCCTCTTCGATGCCCTTGGGGCGGTGCGGGCCGAAGCGGCTGAACCGGTCATTGTTGCGAAACAGCGTCTTCAGCCCGTAAGCCCGGCCGGAATGATAGGGAAATTCGCGATCGGCCATGGTGAAGCTTTCGGTCACGGGCCTGTCGTCAAAGCCGATGTTGCCCGAACTGCCGAACAGGCGCCAGGCGAACGAAATCGCGTCGACCGGGCGGCCCGCCTTCTGTTCGACCGCGTCGATCAATGCCGCAAAGCTGTTGTTCCCCACGCGGATATTCCAGAATTCGTCCACATCCAGGCACATCAGCCAATCGGCCTCTTTCACCTTGGGGTGCCTGCGCGCCCGGCGCAGCATCTGGTGTTGCGGATTACCTCCGTCGCGCACGGCATTCGGAACATGGGTCGCCAGCCCCATCTGCTGAAGGCGGCGGGCGATGTCATCGGTTCCGTCCTCGCAGTCATTGGTGAATATCAGGAAATGATCGACCCCCAGCATGCGATGAAAGGCGACCCATTCCAGCATGTAGGGGCCTTCGTTCTTCATCGTCGTGAATACGGTAATGGTCTGAGACATTTACGCCTGTTCCGATCTGCCTTTTGCCCTTTCTTACACAAGCCGTCCCGACACCGCGAGGCCGGAATAGGCTGGTACATGCATTGCACACCCGAGTGGTGCGCGACTGCACCCAAGCGGGCAACTGCGCCGCGCTGCCGGACGCGACCGAAACTGTCCGATACCCGCCCCTGGGGCAACGTGAACGGTCTCAGCGATGCACACACCCGGAAGGATCGAATAAATCTACGAATGTCATGCTAAGCCTAGGGGAGCGGCGCAACGCAGACCGGGCCCCGGATGGGCGACTTGTCACCGAAAGCTTGAGGAGAGATGGTACCGCCTCCCTGGCTTGAACAGGGGACCTCTGGATCCACAATCCAGCGCTCTAACCAACTGAGCTAAGGCGGCACGTGAGGGGCGATTTAACGAAGCCGCCGGGGGATTGCAAGTGCCTTGTAGGCGAATTTTCTGGCATTGTCCGACACAGCGGATCGCGCAAAGAAAATCGCGGGCGCCACGAGTTTCGGCAGCCCAAAGCGCCGCCCGCCTCTGCCGGACCCGAGGGGACACTCGGGCCGCGCTGCCTCCGCCGACCAAACTCCGACCACCCCGAAAACACATCGTTCCGCCTGCCCGCGCCGTGACACACCCAGACTGCGCTTGATTCAATCCCGGTTGCGCGCTAGCAGAAACGCTCAGTCTCCGGAGGCGAAAATGGGCATCAATACCGAACGCGACATCGAAGCGAACCTGCAGATCGGCCCCACCGATCAAGGCATGGTGCGCCTGTTCGTCGAAGCCGACAACCTCGAAATCCCGATGGATTTCGACCCGGAAGAGGCCGAGGAAATCGCCGACGAGATCCGCGCCGCCGCTCAGGCTGCCCGCGCGGTCAAACGCTGACCGTCAGGGCCGCGGATCGCGCAGCATGTGCAGACGCCGCGCGGCGTCCATCGCAAATTTCTGGATCAGCTTCTTGCGCCGGGCTGCCGCTAGCTTGGCCTCGGGCGGCATCCGTATGATTTCGGCGTCATAGGCGTCGGCGATGATCAGACCGGTTTCCGTAGGCAAGAGGTCGGTTGGAAAATCAGTATCCACGGCCCAGAAGAACCGGTCGCACCAGTCCAGGTATCCGCCCCATTTGGAATCGGACTGGTAATCGACCCGGCTGGATTTGCACTCGACCACCCACAGCTCACCCTTGGGACCCAGACCCATCACATCCACCCGCAACCCGCGCGCGGGTACGAATTCCTCAATAGAAACAAAGCCGTGGCTGGCCAGATGTCGGGCAACCCCGCGGGCCAGCCTTTGACCGGGCTGCAGATCCAACGTCATGCGCAGAATGTGAACAATTCAAGAACAAAAATCAAGGACCTTCGCCATGAGGATCGGACCGGAACGAGCCACCGCCGTGCCGGCCCGTTCGGGCGACCCCGCATGCCTTCTTTTGCAACTGGCCCCCTTGCGCAGCCCGGCGCGGCACCCTAGTTAGGCCATTGGCGGGTTCTGCCCTTCTCGTGACCGGTAGCATTCCGGTGGCCTTAAGCAATTCCGAGGGAGCTGGCTCTGTTCAGGTCCTGGCCTGATTACCTGGCGCCCACCTGTACATACAGGTCCTCGGGAATCAAAACCGCACGGTTGCCTGGTGGTCCCGCCGCCTTCCGATCAGGTGAATTCCTGCGGATTGACCCGTACGAATGTTTCGTCATCCAGAGCAAAATCATAGAGCCTGCGCCCGTTCCATTGCGGCATATAGCAGTCAAACATCCTATTTTTTTGATCCGGCAGGCTTGGCACGGTCAAATCTGCCGCTGGCAGGTTCAATCCAAACGTCAACAACTGAGCGTCCGTGTAACGTGCAGATGCCTGCTTCACCGCATGATGTAACAGCACGTGTTCGATATGCCCGTATTCGCCGACTCGGTTGTGAGTGATGACAGTTGTCGGCGCGAACTGCTTCATCAACGCATAGGCAGATCCAGATAACAGCCCAAACAACGGATGGCGGCGCAATGGCCGGACTATTTCAGGTTCTGGCATGCTATCGCTGGTTGGCATGCGAATAAAACGACGCAGCCTCGGGTAATCACTTTCGACCGCAAAGGGCAGTTGCACCCGGGTGGCACCAATCATGTCGCACGCCTGTTGCATCGCTGCCTCGCGCGTATCGGTGTCTCGACGGCTGGACGCAGGCCGGAAGAAGCTTGCAACGACAACTTCGGCACGCCCCTTGAGATGCGCCAGAAGTGAGCCGGCAAACAGTGTTTCATCATCCTGATGGCATACGCACACAAGAATGCGCTGATGGGCAAGCCCGTCTAGGCTGAGTCCGTTGCGCACAACGCCTGGACCAGTCTCCAATAGGCCGAAGTTCGCGCTATGCAGCGTTTCCGGCCCAATCAGGCTGACCGGCCGCGCTCGCCCTTGCTCGACCAAACGAGCCGAGCTTGCTTGCACATGGCCGTTTCGGTTGTCGCCCTGAATCAAGTAGCATCTGTCAGCCAAGCCAGGCCAGACTGCATCCAACTCGGCCACCCGGTTGTTCTTTTGCGCATCCAGATGCAAAAGGTCGATCGGGCCGAACGGCCGATCCTGAACAGCCTGCTCCAGCCCTTCGATCGCCGGCCTGAGGTAGAACTTCACGCGTTCAGGGAAGCGGTTTTCGAACCATCGGAACGCGATCGGCACGTAGATGTCGACCGCCGGCCATGAATCACGCAAACGCTGGCCAAGGTCGATTCCGATATATTTCAAACCGGGGCTCGAGTGCAGCGCCAACAAAGCCGCGTGGCCACCCGCCACTCCGACCTCGGCAAAACAATTGCTTTCCTGTGCCAGCCGATGAAGAGCACGCCGTTTCGGCTCCATCGATGGCGCGAGATCGGATGTGTGAAAGTCTTCCCGCATGTGTGCATAGCACACATTTCCATTGATCGCGACTGGCTCGCCTGCTTGTTTCAGCCCGTCGGCAATCGCCTGATTCAAACTTGACAGATCATCCAGAAACGCCCGCGAATTGATGGCGTCTTCATAACTTGGCTTGGTCAAGGAAACGGTCTTTCATGGACAACTCGATATGCTTGCGCATCCAATGTCAGGGGAAGACCAATTGCAAGCGCCAGGAACCACCTATCACGACCGGCGCGCTTCAACGCGCACGGGTTCCAGCTTGCCTGCAACCGGGGTTCCTCCGCGCGGGCCTTTGGGCTTTTCGGCCATGCTCATGATCGCATAGGCGAATTGGACGCCTGCAAAGACGATCCCGTTCATGAACCAGATCATGATCAGCGCGATAAAGCCAATGTCGGACCCGGTGATGAGGTGGCGTAGGTTGGCAACGTTCAACAGCAGCAGCACGGCGACGAACACAGCCGAGATCACAAAGCCCAGTGCGACCTGGGTGATGTAAAGACGGATCAGTTTCGGCATGACGCACCTCCCTCACACGATAGGAATCTAGCGCAATTTCATGCCGGGTAAAATCGCCCGTGGCGCGTCAGAACGCCTCGGGCTTGGCTTCGCGGGCCATGTGGTCCAGAACCGCGTTGACGAATTTCGGCTCTTTGCCTTCGGGGAAAAAGGCGCGCGCCACGTCAACGAATTCGTTGATGACCACCTTGGGCGGCGTGTCGCTCTGGCTCAGCTCGGCGCCGGCCGCGCGGAACAGCGCCCGCAAGGTCGGGTCGATGCGCGAAATCGGCCATTTGGCCACCAGCGCCCGGTCGGTCATCTGGTCGATCGGCGCCTGATAGTTCACCGCGTCATCCACCAGTTTGCGAAACAGCGCGCTGTCGCCTTCCAGCATCTCGTCGCCCTCGTAGACCGCGCCGAACCGGTGATCCAGAAACTCGTTGACCACCTGTTCGGTCGTCTGGCCCGACTGCTCCATCTGGAACAGCGCCTGCACGGCGTACAACCGCGCGGCGGATTTCATTAGGCGTTTCCGGTTTGCCGGTTTCGGCGTGTCTGTCTGGGTCATGCTGTCGTTGATCCGTTGCTGTCGCCCGCCACAAGGATGGACTCGGACGGCGGCTTGAATCCGACGCCCTTTTTCGAAGCGCCCCACTTACGTCTGAGTGCGATCAGATGCAAGGCCGCAGCCGCCGCGCCGCCGCCTTTGTTCATCTTTTCCGGATTGGCGCGCACTTCGGCCTGCGCGTCATTCTCAACCGTCAGGATGCCGTTGCCGATGCACAGCCCCTGCAGGCCCAGCAGCTGGATCGCGCGGCTAGAATCGTTGCAGACGGTTTCGTAATGCGTGGTCTCGCCCCGGATCACGCAGCCCAGCGCCACATAGCCGTCGAAGTTGCACTGGCGGTCGGCCATGGCAATCGCGGTCGGGATCTCGAGCGCGCCGGGCACCTCGACCACCTCGCAGCTGCCGCCGGCGGCCTCGATCTCGGCCTTGGCGCCGCGAACCAAGTCGTCGGCGATGGCGCGATAGAACGGGGCCACAACGATCAGCAGCTTGACCGGGTCATCGAATTTCGGGGTCGGCAGAACGCCGTGTTTATCTTGCTCAGCCATGCTCAGTCACCCTTGAGAATCGAGCGGGTCCCGACGATGGACAGGCCAAAGGCGTCCAGACCCAGGTATTTCGTCTGCGGCGAGTCGGTCAGCAGCACCAGTTCCTTGATGCCCATCTTGGACAGGATCTGCGCGCCAAGACCGGTTTGCTTGATGGTGCGCGGGCCTTCGTCCTCGGCCGCGTACAGCGAGTGGCGCGGGTTGCGGAACAGGCAGACCACGCCGCGCCCCTCGGCGGCGATCTTTTCCATCGCGCGCGGCAGTTCCTGCGGCGATTTCGGGCCCAATCCCAAAATGTCCGAGGCCTCGTGCAGCGCATGGGTGCGGGTCAGGACGGGCTCGGGCGTGCTGATGTCGCCCTTGATCATCACCACATGTTCGATCCCGTGGGTCTGATCGGTGAAGATCCGCATCTCCCACTCGCCGCCATATTCCGACGTGACCATCCTGCGCGCGGTCTCGACCACCAGATTGTCGTGGCGCGCACGGTACGAGATCAGGTCGCTGATGGTGCCGATCTTCAGCCCGTGTTCCCTGGCGAATTCGACCAGATCGGGCAGCCGGGCCATGGTGCCGTCAGGCTTCATGATCTCGCAGATTACGCCCGAGGGGTTCAATCCGGCCAGGCGCGAAATGTCCACGGCGGCCTCGGTGTGGCCGGCGCGTACAAGCACCCCGCCCCGCTTGGCGCGCAGCGGAAAGACATGGCCGGGCGTAGCCAGATGCGCCATGGTGTTCTGTTCGTTGATCGCGGTGGCAATGGTCAGTGCCCGATCGGCAGCCGAGATCCCGGTGCTGACGCCTTCGCGCGCCTCGATCGAAACGGTAAAGGCCGTCTCGTGCCGCGACGAGTTGTTCACGGCCATCATCGGAAGGCCCAGACGGTCTATCCGTTCAGCCGTCATCGGCAGGCAGATCAGCCCGCGGCCATGCGTGGCCATGAAATTGATCGCCTCGGCATCGGCGAATTCCGCCGGGATCACCAGGTCTCCCTCGTTTTCGCGGTCCTCGTGATCGACCAATATGTACATCCGGCCCTGGCGCGCCTCTTCGATGATCTCTTCAATCGGGCTGATCGCGTCGCGCAGCTGGGCCTCGACCGGTCCGGGTGTTTCAAAGCTCATGGGGCAGCCTTTCACAGAGCAGGTGTTGCAACGCGGGATAGACCAGCACGCGCGCAAAGGCCAGTCCGCAAACGAATCCGCGCGGGGCTAACGCGGCGTTTCGTCCGGCGTCAGGTCATTTCCGACAGCCGCGCGACGTAACGGGCTAGCGTGTCGATCTCGAGATTCACCCGGTCGCCTACCTTGACGTCGCCCCAGGTGGTGACCTCCTTGGTGTGCGGGATGAAGTTGATGCCGAAATCGCACCCGTCCACGTCGTTCACGGTCAGCGAGGTGCCGTTCAGCGCGACCGAGCCCTTGGGCGCGATGAACCGTGCCAGATCTTGCGGCGCGCGCAGGGTCACCCGGGTGCTGTCACCCTCGTCCGTCGCGGCGATCACCACGGCGACGCCGTCCACATGGCCTGAGACGATGTGCCCGCCCAGTTCGTCGCCCACCTTGAGGGCGCGTTCCAGGTTGACGCGTTTGCCCACCTGCCACCCGTCGAGGTTAGTCTTGGAAACCGTCTCGGCGCTGATCTGCACATCGTACCAGTCGTCGCCCAGCGCAATCACGGTCAGGCAGACCCCGTCACTGGCGATCGAGGCGCCGATATCAATCCCCGCGGTATCGTAGCCCGTCTTGATCCGCGCCCGCAGATCGCCCTGCTGCTCCAGTTCGATGATTGTGCCGATGTCGGTGACGATCCCAGTAAACATTCCGTTAACCCTCTGCGCGCAAACTATCCGAAGTCATCTGGCCCGAGGTAAGCCCAACCGGCCGCCGGGGCAAGCCCCGGCTTGCGCGTCCAGGGGCGGACGGGCATAGTTTCGGCGCAATTCTCAAACGCATGCAGGTGTGCGCAAACGGCATGAACGCTCCGATTTCAACGCAAGACGGTCGCGTGTTCCTTTTTTTGCAGGGGCCGCATGGGCCGTTCTTTCACGGGTTGGGGCGCATGCTGCGGGCGGCCGGCGCCGCGGTCTGGCGGGTGGGGTTCAATGCGGGCGACCGCGCCTTCTGGTTCGACAAGCGCAGCTATGTGCCCTATCGCGGAACGCTGGACGCGTGGCCGCAGGCCTTTGCCGACCTGCTCGAGACCCGGCGGGTAACCGATGTCGTTCTGTACGGCGACGTTCGCCCGGTACATGCCGTGGCGATCCGGATCGCCCGGGCGCGCGGCCTGAGGGTCCATGTTTTCGAGGAAGGCTATCTGCGCCCATGGTGGGTGACCTATGAGCGGAACGGATCGAACGCACATTCCCGGCTGATGGACCTGGACATCGCAACGATGCAGCGAGCCGTGGAACTAACCGAGGGACCGACCCCGCCGCCACCCGCGCATTGGGGCGACATGCGGCAACACGTTTTCTACGGCGCGCTGTACCATTGGTTCGTATTGTTCCTGAATCACGGTTACCGGAATTTCAGACCGCACCGGGATTTGCATGTTTCGCAGGAATTCGGGCTGTATTTCAAACGTCTGATGCGGATGCCCCTGCATCGAATCCGGCGTAGCCTGGCGACCGCCCGCATCCGCCGCGGTGGGTATCCTTATCATCTGGTGCTGTTGCAACTGGCGCATGACAGTTCGGTCCGGGCCCATTCCGAATTCTCGTCGATGTGCGCTTTCCTGCTGCCGGTCATGGAGGGATTCGCCAAGGGCGCCCCGCCACATCACCACCTGGTCATCAAGGAACACCCGCTCGAAAACTGCCGCGAGCCTCTGGCGCGCTTCATCCGCCAGACGGCCCGCCGGCTGGGCATCGCCGACCGTGTCCACCATGTGCCCGGCGGTAAACTGGCGCGTCTTCTGGATCACGCCAAGTCGGCGGTCACCATCAATTCGACGGCAGGTCAGCAGGCGTTGTGGCGCGGCGTCCCGCTGCGCGTGTTCGGCCGGTCGGTCTATGACAAGCCCGAGCTGGTGTCCGACCAGCCGATCGAGGTGTTTTTCGCCGACCCAAGGGGGCCGAACACCGACGCCTATCGCACGTACCGCCAGTTCCTGCTGGGAACCTGCCAGATCCCCGGCGGGTACTATTCGCGGCGGGGCCGCAAACAACTGCTCCGGCAGGTGGTTGACCGGATGCTGCAGGCACACGACCCCTACGCGCCTGCCCTGGCTGGGGGCGCGACCGAAGGGCCACAGTTTCAATCCCGTCCGGCCCGTCGGCTGGCAACGTCTGGAATCTGAGCGCCAAACTCAGTAGCGTCGCGACAAACCAAAAAACACAACACTGGCTGTCGAGGTCAACAACGTGCAGTGCTTCCCAACCCGGTGGATTCGAAAAGTCACTCTTTTCGCGACCGTCGCAATTCTGGCGGCATGCCAGCTTCCCAAGTCCGGGCCCAACAAGACCGAAATCCTGGCTGGTGCGGTTCAGAACGGCGGCAATGCATTTGTCGTAGAAGTAGACGATTTTGTTGCTAAAACTACTGCCGCCATTCCTCAGTACGGGTTCCCACAGGCCTTCCGCGGCGCCCAGAACATCACTTCGGACACAATCCGCCCGGGCGACGTTCTGGGGCTGACCATCTGGGAAAACGTCGACGACGGTCTGCTGTCCGGTGAAACCGGCCCCGCGACCAGCCTGGACGAAGTGCAGGTCGACAGCGAAGGGTACATCTTCATCCCTTATGCAGGCCGCCTGCGGGCCTCGGGCAACACACCCGAACAACTGCGCACTACGATCGCCGACAAACTGCGCGAGCAGACCCCCGACCCTCAGGTGCAGATCCGCCGCGTGGCCGGCGATGGTTCGACCGTATCGCTGACCGGGACCATCGGCGCCCCGGGCATCTATACGATCGAGCGTCCCACCCGAACCCTGTCGACGATGTTGGCGCGCGCCGGCGGCGTAGCGGTTGCCCCGGACATCGCGCTGGTCACCGTGATCCGCGGCAACCAGAGAGGGACGATCTGGTACAATGATCTTTTCCAGAACCCCGAAATGGACATCGCCCTGCGCGGCGGCGACAGGATTCTGGTCGAGCAGGACACGAGATCCTACATCGCGCTGGGGGCCACCGGGGGGCAGTCGCGCGTCGCTTTCGACAGTCAGGACCTCTCGGCGCTCGAGGCTCTGGCCCAGGTGGGCGGGCTGCAGTCGCTCTCGTCCGACCCGACCGGCATCTTCGTTCTGCGCAACGAGCGCGAGGACATCGCCCGCAAGATCGTGGGCCGCTCGGACCTGAAGGGCGAGCAGCGCATGATCTACCTTTTGAACCTGACGGCGCCCAACGGGCTGTTCGTGGCGCGAGATTTCGTGATCCGCGACGATGACACGATCTATGTCACCGAAGCGCCCTATGCCCAGTGGACCAAGTCGATTTCGTTGATCGCAGGCGGCCTGACGCCGGTTGCGAACGTGGCCACGCTGACCGGCAATTGATCCGTGCAACCGGCGGCCGATACATCTGTTTCCGGCAACCTGGCGCGCCTGCTTGTCTACAATGGCGGGTTTCTGACCCAGCGGCGCATCCGCCGCATTCTGGCCCTGTCAGGCCACAAGGTCGCGCTCGGACTGCCGCGCGCGGGCGACCGGATCGGCGTCTGGGGGCAAAGCCCAACTGCCCATCGCGGGGAACGCGTTGCGGCCCGGTACGACGCCCCGCTGCTGCGCGTCGAAGACGCCTTTCTGCGCTCATTGCACCCCGGCCGCGGAAAAGAGCCGCCGCTTGGCCTGCTGCTCGATGCCTCGGGTGTGCATTTCGACGCCGACCGCCCTTCGGATCTCGAGACCCTGCTGGCCACGCATCCGCTGGACGACACCGCCCTTCTGGACAGGGCGCGCGGCGCGATGCTGCGGATGGCTGAATTGCGGCTGACCAAATATTCCGCATACGACCCCGAGGCAGAACTGCCCGAACCCGGCTATGTGCTGGTGGTCGATCAGACCCAAGGCGACGCCGCCGTCACCGCCAGCGGCGGCGACCTGGCCCGCTTTCGCGAGATGCTGGTAATCGCGCAAGAGGAAAACCCCGGCGCCCGGATCATCGTCAAGACCCACCCCGAGACCGCGATGGGATACCGCCCCGGACATTTCGGGCCGAAGGATGAAACCGACCGCATACGCCTGCTGCGCGATCGGGTCAACATCTGGGACCTGCTGGAAGGCGCAATCGGGGTCTATACGCTGTCGTCGCAACTGGGATTCGAGGCCATTTTGGCCGGACACAAGCCGCGTGTGTTCGGGCGGCCCTTCTATGCCGGTTGGGGGTTGACCCGCGACGACGCCGAAATGCCGCGCCGGCAGCGCAACCTGACCCGCGCGCAGTTATTCGCCGCCGCGATGATCCTCTACCCCAAATGGTATGATCCATTCCGGGACCGGCTGTGCGAAATCGAGACCGTTCTGGACACGCTCGAGGCGCGCATGCGGGCCTGGCACGAAGACCGGCGGGGCTGGACGGCATCGGGGATGCGGCTGTGGAAACGCCGGCATCTACAGCGCGGCTTTGGAAGCTATCGCAAGATGCGTTTCACCGCTGCGCGCCCCGCCAGCCCAACCCGACCGCATATGGTCTGGGCCAAGCATGACCGCGACTCCGAGGGCGTCTTCCGCATCGAAGACGGCTTCTTGCGGTCGCGCGGGTTGGGAGCCCAGTTGGTGCCGCCGCTGTCGCTGGTGGCCGATGATCTGGGCATCTACTACGACCCGACCCGACCCAGCCGGCTCGAGGACTGGATCGCGCGGCGCGAGACCCTGCGCCCCGATCAGGAACGCCGTGCCCATCATCTGGTGCAACGCCTGACCCGAGCCGGCCTGAGCAAATACAATATCGGCGGCCCCTGCCCCGATCTGCCGGTCGGGCATCGCATTCTTGTCCCCGGACAGGTCGAGGATGACGCCTCGGTTCTGTTGGGAACCAGCACGGTGCGCACCGACCTGGACCTGCTGCACGCGGCCCGAAAGGCGAACCCGAATGCGGTTGTGATCTACAAACCCCACCCGGATGTCGAAGCCGGGCTGCGCGAAGGCCAGGTCGATGCCGATGGGCTGGCCGACATGGTTCTGACCGGCGTCGACCCAGCCCAGGTTCTGCCGCAGGTGCAGGAGATCTGGACCATGACGTCGGCGCTGGGGTTCGAGGCCCTGTTGCGTGGCGTCAAGGTCACGACGCTGGGGGCGCCGTTCTACGCCGGTTGGGGTCTGACCACCGATTTGGGCGCGGTGCCCGCCCGTCGCGGCGCGCGGCCGTCGCTGCTGGGCCTCGTGCATGCGGCTTTGATTGATTACCCGCGGTATTTCGACCCGATCACCGGTGCCCCCTGCCCGGTCGAGGTTGCGGTCGACCGCCTCGCCCAGGGCGAACCCACGCCAACGGGCGCGGGAAACCGGCTGCTGTCCAAGCTTCAGGGCGCGTTGGCCACGCATGCGCATCTGTGGCGCTGAACCGACCCTAACGCGCGGAGCGGCGCCAGACTTGCAAGACATCGCCGCCCACCGGGCGCGCTTCTGCCAGTTCGAACCCGGGTGCCTCGGACAGGTCTTCAAGCCCCAGAGCCCCGATGGCAGGCAGACCTTCGGCGCCAATCGCCAGACCGGCGGTAAAGCCGACCAATTCATCAACAAGGTCGTCGGCCAGAAGCGACGCTGCCAAGGCCGAGCCGCCTTCGCAGAACACCCTTGTCAGACCCTGCCGGCCCAATTGCTGCAGCAGATCCACGGCATCGATGTGGTGCCCCCGGACTGCACAGGGGATCAGCGTGGCCCCCAATCCCCGCCAGGCGCGGGCGCGTTCCGAGTCCGGCGTCGGACCATGGCACAGCCAGACCGGTATCTGTGAAGCGGTGCGTGCCAAGTGCCCCAGCAGCGGGATATCCAGATGGCGTGACACCACGATGCGCACCGGCTGATGCCCAACCCCTAGGTCGCGCACGGTCAGAGACGGATCATCGGCCCGAGCCGTTCCCGCACCGACCATCACCGCGTCGTGTCGCGCGCGCATGGCGTGCACGGCCCGCCGGGATTCGGGGCCGGTTATCCACTTGCTCTGCCCCGAGGCGGTTGCGATACGACCATCGAAACTGCTGGCCAGTTTCAGCGTGACGAAGGGGCGCCCCTGTTCGGTCTTCATGAAGAAACCGGCGTGATCCAAGGCGGCCTGATCGGCCATGACACCGGTCGTTACCTCGACCCCGGCGGCCCGGAGCATTTCAAAACCCTGCCCGGCAACGCGCGGATCGCTGTCCTCGATCGCTGAAACAACACGCGCAACACCGGCATCAATCAAAGCCTGCGCACACGGAGGCGTTTTGCCATGGTGCGCACAGGGTTCAAGCGAAACGTAGGCCGTACTTCCGCGGGCGCGTTCACCGGCCTGGGCCAGTGCCTCAGCTTCGGCATGCGGACGCCCGCCCGGCTGGGTCCAACCCCGCCCGACAATCCGGCCATCCTTGACGATGACGCAGCCCACAGCCGGGTTGGGCCAGCACATTCCTTGTCCGCGCCGCCCCAGGGACAGGGCCAGCGTCATGTATCGCTTGTCAGTGTCGGTCACTCGTCCGTCGATGGCTGCGGCGGGCGCAGTTCGTGGACGAACTCCTCGAAATCATCGGCCGCCTGGAAATTCTTGTACACGCTTGCAAAGCGAACATAGGCGACGGTGTCGATCCGCGCCAGAGCTTCCATGACGATCTCGCCGATCTTGCTGGACGGAATGTCAGTCTCGCCCATGCTTTCCAGCCGGCGCACGATGCCCGAAATCATCTGGTCAATCCGGTCGGGGTCGATCGGGCGTTTCTGCATCGAGATGCGGATCGAACGCTCAAGTTTGTCGCGATCGAAGTCTTCCCGCTTGCCGTTGGATTTGATCACCACCAGATCGCGCAGTTGAACACGCTCGTAAGTGGTGAAACGGCCCCCGCATGCGGGGCAGAACCGGCGCCTGCGGATGGCCACATGATCTTCTGCCGGGCGTGAATCCTTGACCTGAGTATCTATGTTTCCGCAAAACGGGCAGCGCATCCGCCGTCTCCTCGTCCCTTGTTCCGCCTCTTTTTGTCAGCGCTGGGGCCGACTTATCCACAACTATAGGCCAGCCGCTAGGATTTGGGTAGTCGGAAATTTCCACCGCTAGATAATGGGTCAGGCGAAATGCGCGGCCACCTTCCGCAGGTGGGGCGCCGTGCGGTGTTCAAACAGGTAGATCCCCTGCCAAGTCCCCAGCACGGGGTGACCGCCGCGAACGGGGATGGATAGCGATACCGGCATCATCGCGGCCTTGATATGCGCCGGCATGTCATCCGGCCCCTCATAGGTGTGCTTGAGATAGGACATGGACGGGTGGTCGGAAGGCGGCACGAGCCGCGAGAAGAACGCCCCGAGATCCGTCTGGACCTCGGGGTCGGCGTTTTCCTGAATCAGCAACGAACAGGAGGTGTGCCGCACGAAGAGCGTCAGCAGTCCGTCGGCCTCGGTTGCGGACAGCCAGCCCCGGATACGGTCCGTGAACTCGTACAAGCCCTGACCACGGGTCTGAACGGCAAACTCTGCCTGCATCGGCCCGGCACCTATCGTTGAAACGGGCGCACGTTGCACCGGGCATTCGCACCTTGAACCGACATGCTGTAGCCGGGTTGAAACCCCGAGGTGATGAAACTGTTCTGCTGGGGCACGCCACCGGGCGGCGGGTTGAGCGAGAATTGAACCGCGGTTCTGCGACCGGTCGTGACGCTGGGCCCATAGCCGCGCAACACATAGATCGGCTGCTGCCAGCCGGCGCCCAGCTCGCGGCGGGCGAAGTCGGCAGCTGCACACCAATACCCGTCGACATCCTGACGCGAGCGCGGGATGACCTCGAAATCGGTGCTGTTGATGGGTTCGGTGCGATACCCGTTCGGCGCGGCGAAGGACATCGACGGGACGCCGACCGCTCCGACCGCAAGCCACGCGCAAACCACGATCCGCTTCATGTCTGTTCCTTTTCTCCTGTCATGTCGTACTCAGGCTAGCGCTTGGGCTTGTCCCGGCCAGAACCGATCACGATGTTTTCAGCAATCCTCGCAATCCGTGCGCGCCACTGTCAACCAACGGTGATATCAGGCCAGGGCCTCAATCACCGGGGGTTGTCGCGGAACCGCCCCTCCCCGCGCAGGACGACGGCCAAAAGTACCGCTATCACCCCGGGCACCAGAAGCACGCCTCATCGTACCCGGTCGAATTTTTGGGGAAGGAATCCAGCCGACAATCTCGCCTTTTTGCCTTGCCTTTGCGAAAGGGAGTCCCCACGGCCAGTCACCGTATCGCGGTATGTGCCAGGCCAGGCCACAAGATAATGCGTGTGCCGGGGAGCCTCGGACGGTGTGGTGCGTCTCGTCTCCGGGCTCGTCCCACTCCCCAATGGGAACCGACCCGGCACGAACGGGTATCTAAACCTGTGCTTCGCACTCGGCATTGGATCGGGTGCCAGAGTCATTCGAACTCGGGCCAAACAGTGCCTTCTGCACAATGTTAGACCCCGGCACGACCGTCCCGGTTGTCCAAGAACGAGGTTTGCGCGCATACTCCGACGAACTGCGCTGGCTTGGACGGGTCCCATGGATGTCGAAATCACAAGGCTTAAGCTTTTGGCCGCCGAATTGGAACGCGCGGCGGAAAACCCGGAGCTGGTCGCCCGGGTATTTGACCGCGCCGACCTGACCCCGGCCCAACTCTCGGCGGCCGAAGCCCGGATCAGCGCACAAACCGAGGCTAGCTTCATCCGGCACGCCTGTGATGTGCTGGGCGACATCACCTTTGCAGCCAAGGCCGGATTGCGGGTCACTTCGGCGTCCAGCCTCGCGGCCTATATCAGCAAATATTCGCGCGACCTGAAGCAGGTGATGGAGAACACCATCCGTTTTCACCGCTTCATCGACCCGACCCTTGGTTTCAGCATGGACCTGTCCGGCAACGCTGCCACGCTGGGGCTGCATTGGAAAGATGCGCGTTTCGCCCGGTATCACCGCCGGACCGAGTTTCTGATGTTCGCCGCCATCGCCCGGATGCGCACGCTGACGGGAGTGCACCTCAACCCGATCGAGATCCGGTTCCAGCACCAAGTCGGGCGGCATGAGGCACGCTTTTCAAGGCTTGCCGGTTTTCCCGTCCGCTTCGGCATGGAGCAGATGGAGATCCTGCTTCCGCTGACGGCGCTGGACCTGCCCATCCCCACTTACGATCCCCGCCTTCGAGAACATCTTCTGGCCTATGGCGAACGGCTGCTGGCCGAAAACGGACAAGAGCGGCAAACCCTGCGCAGCCGGGTCGAGGGGGTGATCACGCAATCCCTCCCGGGCAGGATCATACGCGCCGAAGACGCCGCCCAAACGCTGGCCATGAGCCCGCGTACCTTTGCCCGTCGTCTTGGAGCCGAAGGCACCAGTTTTCGCCAGATCGTCGATGACCTGCGCTGTGATCTGGCCCAGACCCTGCTGCGAAACGAGATGACCCTGGCCCAGGTCGCCTATGCGCTTGGCTACGCCGATCAGTCGGCGTTTTCGACGGCTTTCAAACGATGGACCGGGCACCCGCCCAGCACCTTGAAGGCCCGGGTGGACCATCCAATCCAACAGTGAAGGGTGGCCGAGGGTCATCGGCGTCACCACCTCGCCCCGGCCCGTCCCATGAGTGGACATTGACCATATGGAGCGCGTGACGGCCAACCGCATGCGCGGTTATGCCAAGTTGATTACATGTTTGGACAGTGTGACCCTGTCTGCCCCGCAACGAAAAAAAGGCGCCTCGATCGAGGCGCCTTTGAGATCACTGATCAAGGAAAGACCGCAACTTGCGGCTGCGGCTGGGGTGTTTCAGCTTGCGCAGCGCCTTGGCTTCGATCTGCCGGATCCGTTCGCGGGTCACGCTGAACTGCTGGCCGACCTCTTCCAGCGTGTGGTCGGTGTTCATGCCGATGCCGAACCGCATCCGCAGAACCCGTTCCTCGCGCGGGGTGAGCGAAGCTAGAACCCGGGTCGTGGTTTCCTTGAGGTTTTCCTGAATGGCGCTGTCCAGCGGCAGCACGGCATTCTTGTCCTCGATGAAATCGCCCAGCTGGCTGTCTTCCTCGTCGCCGATCGGGGTTTCCAGAGAAATCGGCTCCTTGGCGATCTTCATCACCTTGCGAACCTTCTCCAGCGGCATCTGCAGCTTTTCGGCCAGTTCCTCGGGCGTCGGCTCGCGGCCGATCTCGTGCAGCATCTGGCGGCCGGTCCGCACCAGCTTGTTGATCGTCTCGATCATGTGCACCGGGATACGGATGGTGCGCGCCTGATCCGCGATCGAGCGCGTGATCGCCTGACGGATCCACCAGGTCGCGTAGGTCGAGAACTTGTAGCCCCGGCGATACTCGAACTTGTCGACGGCCTTCATCAGGCCGATATTGCCTTCCTGAATGAGATCAAGGAATTGCAGGCCGCGGTTCGTGTATTTCTTGGCGATCGAGATCACAAGGCGCAGGTTGGCTTCGACCATTTCCTTCTTGGCCTGACGTGCCTCTTTCTCGCCCTTCTGAACCTGCTGGACGATACGGCGGAACTCGCTGATGTCCAGACCGACATACTGACCGATCTGCGCCATGTCGTTGCGCAGTTCCTCGACCTTGTCCGACGAGCGTTCGATGAACATCTGCCAGCCACGTCCCGGCTTTTGGGCCATGTCGGAAAGCCAGTTGGGATCAAGTTCACGACCACGGTATTCGTCGATAAACTCGCGCCGGTTGATGCGGGCCTGATCGGCCAGCTTGACCATGGCGCTGTCCAGCGACATGATCCGCTTGTTGATACCGTACAACTGGTCGATGAGGGCCTCGATCCGGTTGTTGTGCAGGTGCAGCCCGTTCACCAGTTCGACGATTTCCGAGCGCAACTTCTGATAGGTCGCCTCGTCCTCCGCGCTGAACGAGCCATCTTCGTTCAGCGTGGCCGAGATCCGACTGTCCTGCATCTCGGACAGCATCGCGAAGTCGGTCGAAATACGTTCGAGCGTCGTCAGGACCTGATCCTTGAGCGCGGCCTCCATCGCCGCCAGCGACATGTTCGCCTGATCTTCCTCGTCGTCGTCATCGTCCGAAGCGATCGGGTTTCCGTCGGCATCCAGTTCGGGGCCGGTGTCCTTAGCGGGTTTCGACGCCTGAACCTTCGACGTATCGACGACGGGCTCCTCAACGTCTCCGTCCTCGTCCAATTGGTTGCCGAAGGTGGCCTCCAAGTCGATCACGTCGCGCAGCAGGATGTCCTCGGACAGCAGTTCGTCATGCCAGATCGAGATCGCCTGGAAGGTCAGCGGGCTTTCGCAAAGCCCGGCGATCATGGTGTTGCGTCCGGCCTCGATCCGCTTGGCGATGGCAATCTCGCCCTCGCGGCTCAGCAACTCGACGCTGCCCATCTCGCGCAGATACATGCGCACCGGGTCGTCGGTGCGGTCCAGCTTTTCGGTTTGCGACCCCGCCAGCGCAACCTCGCGGTTGCTGTCGGTCGTGACCAGATCGGTCGAGCCCTTCTGCTCTTCCTCCTCGGCCTCTTCGTCTTCGATGATGTTGATGCCCATCTCGGACAGCATCGACATCACGTCCTCGATCTGTTCCGAACTGACCTGATCCGGCGGCAGGACCTGGTTGAGCTGGTCGTAGGTGATATAGCCTTTCTCGCGGGCCTCGGCGATCATCTTCTTGACCTGGGCCTGGCTCATGTCCAGCGAGATTTCCTGTTCCTGGTCGTCGGACTTCCGTTCCTCGTTGGTATCCTTGGCGGCCATTCAGTGCTCCTGCAGGGATGGGTGATTCGATGGAACCGAATCATTAGCGCGTAGAAGTGATTCGGCCACCCGTTTACCCGTTTTTCTTTTCCAGTGCTTTATGAAAACACCACCTCAGCGGCGTTTCCGCTCGAACTTGATGCCCGACATGATCGCCTGAAACGCGTCCTTCTCATCGCGATTGATTCGCGCCCCGTTCTCAGCAATGTCGAATACGGCCCTGTCCTCGTTCTGGCTGCGACTTGCGCGGTTTCGCTCTTCGGCGGCTTGCGCCAACCGGAACGTCAATGCCTCGTCCGTTACGTCAGACAGTTCCTCCTCGGCCTCGGCAATCTCGGCATCCAGCCCCCGGAGCGCTTTGATTTTTGCGAGTTCCTCGGCCAGTGTCATCTGTGCCTTTTCGACGTCGCCCGGTTTGTGCACACAGGGGATCACTGCGACATGGCGAAGGCCCAGCAGGTTTTCAAGAGGGCCGGCCCCCAAAGTTTCGACAATGTGGTCCTTTAGGTTGTCCGGGTCGTCGATCGCGTGGCGCAGAACGGCATCGCGCAGAGCGGCCAGTTCGGGGTCGAGGCACTCCATCTCCTCCAGCTGGGCCTCGAACTGGATCACGACCTGAGGGTTCAGGATCGCAATCGCCAGGATCGCCGCTTCACGCAGGCGGATTTCAGCGTTTTCCGTGGACGCCAGAAACGACGATCGCGCGCTTGGCGTCGGCGCCCGCCGCTCGGGCTGCCATTTCCCGCGCGGCTGCCAAGTGCGGGGGCCGGACTGCCGCTGCGGGCGGAAAAGCTGCCAGCGCAGGTCCTTGATCTCCTGCCCGTAATGGGCGCGGATCGACGGGTCGCGGATCAGCTGGATCTTTTCGCGCAGCGCCTTGTCCAGGGCCGCCTTGCGCTCGGGGCTATCGAACACCTTGCCCTCGGTCTCGCGCCGCCACAGAAGCCTGACCATCGGTATGGCCGCGTCCAGTACCGCCTGAACCGCCGCCGGGCCTTCGGCGCGTAGCAGATCGTCGGGGTCCTTGCCCTCGGGCATCAGAGCGAACCGCAGAGACTTGCCGGCCACCAACAACGGCAGCGCCAGGTCGATGGCCCGCATCGCTGCGCGCAGACCGGCCGTGTCGCCATCCAGCGCGATGATCGGCTCGTCGGCGATGCGCCACAGCATGTGCAACTGATGTTCTGTTATCGCGGTGCCCAGCGGCGCGACGGCGGCGCCGAAACCTGCCTCGGACAGGGCGATCACATCCATATAGCCCTCAGCCACGATCAGCGGTTGCCCCTTGCCCGCAGCCTGACGGGCCGGTCCGTGGTTGTAGAGGCTTCGCCCCTTGTCGAACAGCGCGGTTTCGGGCGAATTCAGATATTTGGCGTTATCATTGGGATCCATCGCCCGCCCACCGAACGCGATGCAACGGCCGCGCGGGTCGCGGATCGGGAACATGATGCGGTTGCGGAACGTGTCATAGGGCTTTTTGCCCTTGGTCGACGGTTTAGCCAGACCGGCGCCCAAGATCAGGTCCTCGGCCACGTTCTTACCGCGCAGGTGGTCCCACAACGCCTGCCAGCCGTCGGGCGCAAACCCAATTTCCCAGCGGTCCAACGCCTGAGTGTCCAGACCGCGGCGGTCTAGATAGGCGCGCGCCTCGGCCCCTGCCCCGGTCTTGAGTTGCAGGCGGAAGAACTGCACCGCCTGCTCCATGACATCGGCCAACTGCGCCCGATGGTCCTGCTTTTCCTGCGCTTTGGGGTCGCGCGCGGGCATCGGCAATCCGGCCTCGCGAGCCAGGATTTCGACAGCTTCCATGAACGAGACATTCTCGGTGTCTTTCACGAAGCTGATCGCGTCGCCCTTGGCGTGACACCCGAAGCAGTAATAGAACCCTTTCTGGTCATCCACATGGAACGAGGCCGTCTTTTCGTGATGGAACGGGCATGGCGCCCACATGTCGCCCTTGCCCGGATTGGACTTGCGATTGTCCCACATGACCTTGCGCCCAACGACCTGAGACAGGCTCAGACGGGTGCGCAGCTCATCCAGAAATCCAGGGGGCAATGACATGTGTCATACATGGCAGAAACGGGACCGCCCGCCAAGGGCGCGGCAGGCCTTTGTCCACAGCCAATTGGCGGCCCTGTGGATTATTGCTGCAGGCACAGCTCCATCCAGGCGGCGCCGAGGTCTTTTTTGCGGATATCGCGCATCTTCTGCTCATAAACCCACGGGGTGATCAACGGGATCGCGGCGTTGTAATTCTCGGGCCATGTTGGGCCGGCCTCGGCCACCGCCTGCGGGACGTCCCGTTCCTTCACGCGATCCAGCCGCGCCTTCTGGATCGCGGTCACGACCTCGGCCTGGTATTTGCAGCTTTGTTCCTTGGTTTCAGCGGCAGCCAGCGGCGTGGCCAGCAGGGCGGCGGCAAGTGCGATGCGCAGCATTGGGTCCTCTTGGAATCGTTACCTGTGTTCAGTCTAGCGGCGCGCGGCGACGCCTTCCATGGCCCTTTTCAGATCATGCACCAATGATGCGGCCATCGACCGGAACACCATGATCTGAAAGGCTTTCTCACCGATCCGGGTAATCGAGGCGTTCATGTGAAACAGCAGCGTCCGCGCCGTATGCCCGCGTTTGAAGTGCTGCGGGCGCAGATCGACGGGCACCAAACGGGCTAAAACATCCTCGGCCCCGTCGCCCTCAAGCCGCACCACGGCCCAAGCATCGGACTGGTCGACGACCGCGGCGTGGGCGGACAGCGAAGGGTCCGGTGCGGGGCCGATCAGCATGGCCTGACCCGGGCCGAACCAGATGGCCCGCGCGCCTTCTTTCCCAGTGGCGCGGTTCGGGGCCGGCAGGGCCATGCCATGCGCCGCCTTCATCGCGTCGGACAGTGCTTTGGTCTGCCCTTGAAAGGCCGAAACCGCATGTATCGCGCCCGGGTCGACCTCGGTGACCGAGACCGTTCCAATGGTCAGCGGCAGCAGCCCGTCACACGGGGTTTGAGCAATCAGCTTATCCACGCACACGCTCTCCCTCTGGATCAAAAAACACCGGGTCCGTCACCTCACACAGCGTGGTCACGCCGCGCAGGTGATCGACCATCTTGACGATCTCGCCATGACGGTCGGGGCCATCGGCCAGAAACGCCAGCCCCAGCATGCTGCCCAGCGTTGGCGAATAGCAGACCGAGGTCACATAGCCCTGATCGTTGGTGCGTACCGGCGCGTCCTCTTCGTTGTACAGATGCGCACCTGCCAGCAACTGGCGGCTCTCCCCGATGGGTTTGAGCCCGACCAACCGCTCGCGCCCCGGCGCCTCAAGCCCTGGGCGTTCGGACATGGTCTTGCCGATGCAGTCCTTTTTCTGCGACACCATCCGCCCCATCCCGATGTCATAGGCCGTGGTCCGCCCGTGGATTTCGGCATGGGTGATGAACCCCTTCTCGATCCGCAGGACGTTCAGCGCCTCCATCCCATACAGGCCGCCACCCAGCGCCTCGGCCCGTTGGGTCAGAATGTCGAACAGGCTGGCCCCATACCGCGCAGGCACGGCGATCTCATAGGCGTGTTCGCCCGAGAACGAGATCCTGAACAGACGCCCCGGCACCCCAAGAACCGAAACCGGACCGCAGGCCATGAACGGCCATTCAGCATCATCCAGCGGGGTGTCCAGTACGCCGTTCAGCACCTCGCGCGATTTGGGGCCGGCCACGGCGAATTGCGCCCATTGTTCCGTCACTGAAACCAGCGACACGTCCCAATCGGGCCGCAGACCCTGACGCACGAATTCCAGATGTTTCATCACGTCACCGGCGGCGGCGGTCGTGGTGGTCATCACGAAATGACTGTCACCCAACCGCGCGGTGGTGCCGTCATCCATGACGAACCCATCCTCACGCAGCATCAGCCCATAGCGCACGCGCCCGACCTTCAGCGTCGAAAACGTGTTGGTATAGACGAAATCCAGAAACTGCGCGGCGTCGCGCCCCTGAATGTCGATCTTGCCCAGCGTCGAGACATCGCACACGCCGACCGCCGTGCGCACCATCTGCACCTCGCGGTCGCAGGACTGGCGCCATGTGGTCTCGCCCGGCTGCGGGAAATAACTAGGCCTGTACCATAGCCCGGCCTCGACCATCGGTGCCCCGCGCGCCACCGACGCCTTGTGCGAGGTGGTGAACCGCTGCGGTTTGAAACCCGCCCCCTCGGACCCCGCGCCCAGCGCAGCGATGGCAATCGGCGTGTAAGGCGGGCGAAAGGTGGTGGTTCCGGTTTCGGCAATCCCGCGCCCGGTGGCATCCGCCAGCACGGCCAGCGCCGCGACATTCGAGTTCTTGCCCTGATCGGTGGCCATGCCCTGCGTGGTATAGCGCTTCATGTGCTCGACCGAGCGGAAATTCTCGGTCGCGGCCTGTGTGACATCCTTGACGGTCACGTCGTTCTGGAAATCCAGCCACACGCGCCCCTTGCCCGGTACCGCCCACAGCTGCGCGATTCCATAGGGCT
The DNA here is from genome assembly GCF_059613045.1 of Ruegeria sp. BHSC037. Lineage (NCBI taxonomy): Bacteria > Pseudomonadati > Pseudomonadota > Alphaproteobacteria > Rhodobacterales > Roseobacteraceae > Ruegeria > Ruegeria sp. BHSC037. The sequence goes on along the minus strand of NZ_JBXWRT010000005.1, from coordinate 111,209 downwards.
GGTCCTCGGCCTGCGGCGGCTCGGGCTTGGGCGCCTTGAGGCCCAGGTCACCCAGCGCCTCGGTCGCAGCCGAAATGCCTTCGCGCAGACAGGCAGCGGTGGAAAACGCGCCGTTGCAGGCCCCGGCCGTGCGCATCCCGGGCACGGCGCCCGGCGTGGGCACGAAGGCGGCAATGTCACGCCGCCAGGTCGGTCGACCGTTCATGTGGCAGGTCAGGTGGACCGAGGGGTTCCATCCGCCGGTCATCGCCAGACAATCGGTCTGAATGCGCTCTTCTCCGCTGGCGCGGCGCACGGTGATCGACTCCAGCCCCTTGCGCCCTGAACTGCCACAGACCTGCGCCCCGCGCAGCACCGGATAATCGGATGTCACCGGCCCGTCATGGCGGCTGTCGATCACGGCGGCAACGTGGACCCCAGCCGCCAACAGGTCGCGGGCCGTCCGATGGATGTCATCGGTGTTGCCGAAGATCGTGACACTCCGGCCGGCCGCGACGCCCCAGCGGTTCAGATAGGCCCGCACGGCCCCGGCGGTCATGATGCCGGGCCGGTCATTGTTTCGAAACGCCACCGGGCGTTCCAGCGCCCCGGCCGCCAGAACCGAGCGGCGGGCGGCGATCCTCCAATATGTTTCCAGCGGCGCACCGGCAGGACGGTCGCCCGTATGGTGCAAGACCCGTTCGAGCGCGGCAAAGGTGCCCTGGTCGTAGGCACCGGCAATCGTCGTGCGGGTCATCAGCCGCACATTCTCCATCGCCCGCAGCTCGGCCAGAACCTCGTCTACCCAAACGTGACCCGGCTTGCCATCCACCTCGAGCGTCTCGGCCAGCAGACGCCCGCCCATCTGGTTGCTTTCGTCGGCCAGAATGACATCCGCCCCGGCTCGGCCGGCCGTCAAGGCGGCCATCAAACCCGCGGGGCCAGCCCCGATCACTAGCAGATCGCAGAAGGCATAGGCACTTTCATACGTGTCGGCATTGGCCTGCCCGGACAGCGCGCCCAACCCCGCGGCGCGGCGGATCATCGGTTCGTACAGCTTCTCCCAAAAGCTGCGGGGCCACATAAAAGTCTTGTAGTAGAAGCCCGCCCCCAGAAAGGGCGCGGCCAGATCGTTCACCGCCATCACGTCGAAGCTCAGACTGGGCCAGCGGTTCTGGCTGCGCGCCTCGAGGCCCGGATAGATCTCTTGCATCGTGGCCCGCACATTCGGGTCCTGCGCGGCACCTCGGCCGATGGTGACCAGGGCGTTCGGCTCTTCGCTGCCAGCAGTCAGAACGCCGCGCGGGCGATGATACTTGAACGACCGCCCCATCAGGCGCACGCCATTGGCCAGCAGCGCCGAGGCCAGTGTGTCGCCCTCAAAGCCCGAATACCGGATTCCGTCAAAGGAAAACTCAACCGGTGTGCCGCGGTCGATCAGCCCCCTTCCAGCGACCCTCATCGTTTGCCCCCGGACGCAGGCTCGGTCGCCGATATTTCGTGGGTCAGCGTGTTTCGGGTCACGACGATCCATGCGCCGCAGCCGCCCTCGTGATACCACAGATCCCGCGTCTCGCCCGCCGGGTTGTCGCGCAGATAGACAAAATCGTCCCAAGCGTCAGGCCCGGCATCCGGGACGGGCCGGTCCAGGTCGACGGCGGCCCCGCGATAGTAGAACTCGCGGCGGTCGCGCTCGCCGCAATACGGACAGGTGATCCTCATGGCCGCGCCTCCTGGCTTTCACAAGTATTCGAACGAAACATCCCGGCCCGCCCCTAATGCAGATTGTGCTGAGAGCCCTTGCCCTCTTCATCGATGATCCCGCGCCCGGTGCGGAAACGATCCAGCCGGAACCCTGTCGCGTTCTCGTGGTACCGGTCGGTGGCCATGAGGTGGGCAAACACGTTGCCCGAGCCCGGAACCGCCTTGAACCCGCCGTAGTTCCAGCCGCAGTTCAGATACAGCCCGTCGATAGGGGTGCGGTCGATGATCGGCGACCCGTCCGGCGACATGTCCATGATCCCGCCCCAGGACCGCAGCACCCGGGCCTTGCCGATCATCGGCATCAGCGCCATGCCGGCCTCCATCACGCTTTCGACCGTGGGCAGATTGCCCCGCGCCGCGTAGGAGGCATAGAAATCCAGGTCGCCGCCGAACACCAGCCCGCCCTTGTCGGATTGGCTGATGTAGAAATGCCCCATCCCGAAAGTCACGACGTGGTCGATGCAGGGCTTTAGCCCCTCGGTCACAAAGGCCTGAAGCACGTGGCTTTCGATCGGCAAGCGCATCCCGGCCATCGCCGCGACCTGGCTGGACCGGCCCGCAACCACGATCCCCACCTTCTTGGCCCGGATCGCCCCGCGCGTCGTCTGCACCCCGCGCACGGCGCCGTTTTCGATGTCGATGCCCGTGACCTCACAATTCTGGATCAGATCCACCCCGCGCTGGTCCGCCCCGCGGGCATAACCCCAAGCCACGGCATCATGCCGCGCTGTACCGCCGCGCGGATGGTACAGACCGCCATAGATGGGAAAGCGCAGATCGTCATAGTTCAGATACGGCAGCATCTCGCGCAGTGCATCGCGGTCCAGCAGGATGGCATCGTCGCCTTGGCTGATCATCATGTTGCCCCGCCGCGCGGCCGCGTCCCGCTGCCCGTCTGAATGGAACAGGTTGATGATGCCTCGCTGTGAATGCATCACGTTGTAGTTCAGGTCCTCTTCCAACCCCTCCCACAGCTTGAGGGAATGCGAATAGAACTCGGAATTTCCTTGCAGAAAATAGTTGGCGCGAACGATTGTCGTGTTGCGCCCCACATTGCCGCCGCCGATATAGCCCTTTTCCAGCACGGCGACATTTGTCAGCCCGTGCTCTTTCGCCAGATAATACGCGGTGCTGAGACCGTGCCCCCCGCCGCCGATGATGACGATGTCGTATTCGGCTTTGGGCTCGGGATCACGCCAATGCGCCGTCCAACCTTTGTTGCCGCTCAGCCCTTCCTTCAGGACGCGTAAGCCGGAAAAGCGCATTCAGATCTCCCTGCGGGTTTGCTGGCATCAAACCAACTTCCAAAAGGAGTAGCAATCCGGGCTCGGGGCTCCGCATCCGTTTTCGACAAGAACTTGTCAACGCGCGACCAAACCAGTCGCAAACGAATTCGCCCTCAGAACCGCAGACGGAATGCAACACCGACGATCGGAGCGGTATCATAGCCCTGCCGGCTGACCTCTTGCCCCGCTGCATTGTCCAGGCGCAACTCGCCGTCAAACTCGGCACCCGCAAATGCCGACAGCGAAACTCCGGGGTTTGGCGCGTATTCAACCGAAAAAACGACCGGAATGCTGCTGTCCTCGCCCACGCCGCCCGGTGCCAACCCGTTATCGTTCAGCTGAAAGCGGGCCCGCTCGGACCGAACGGCAAGCCCCACGCTGACACTTTCCGAAGCCTTGTATTCCAGCGTTACGCCGGGGCCTTGAGTGGCCCCCAGCGCGCGCCCGGTGCTCAGACGCCAGCGCTCGGCAAAGGTCCAGTCGACAAGTAGCGCGGGAAAGACTTCGAGATCATTCGTTCCAACCTCGGAGAACACGCCAAATGCCGGGCCGATGCGCAGATTGGGGTTCACCGCCCATGAAATGCCGGCGAAGGCACCATAGGTGAAGCCGTCCGAGGCACTGGCGCCGGTCTCGTAATCCCATCTCAACTGGGGCGAGACGATCACCGTAGCCCCGTTGTCCAAAGTGAAGCGCAATGGAACGCTCAGGCGAATGTCGCGGATGTCGTCCCACGGCTGGTTTCCGGGCAACCCGAAATCGTAGGCAAACTGACCGAAACTAGCCAGCAACCCCACAAAGGACCCGTCTCCATAGCTGTAAATGCCGCCTGCCCGCAGGAACGCGCGCGATGCGCTGAAATCACCGCCGCCCTCAAGATCGGCGCTGCCCTGATAGACAACCAACCCTTCCACAGTCGGCGTCCAGCCCTGTCGGGGTTGGGCAATGGCAGCAGTCGCAAGCGCCAAGGTCGCGGACCCAATCGCCGCGGCCCAAGCTACAGAACGGGTCCTTTGCATGAGAACCTCGGTGGCTTCACTGCATGAACTCCAGCGCAGGATGTGCGGCAACCGGACTTTTTGTCAAAGCCCGATTGCCCAGTTTCCGAGACGTCAAAGGCCTTTGGCGCGATAGCTTTTGGCCACGCGGTCGATGGACACGATGTAGGCCGCGGTGCGCAGGTCCTCGACGTCATTGCGATCGTGCCATACTTCACGCATCGCTTGGTAGGCGATGCGCATCGTGTCATCCAGGCCCGAACGCACCAACTCGAGCTCATCCGCACCTTTGAGGTATTTGGCCTTGAAGTCCGGAGACATCGACCATGCATCGCCAAGATAGCGGTCCAGCCGTTCCAGCTCCTTCACGATCAGCTCGTGTCGCGCCTCTTCCTGACGGCGCTGCATCCGGCCGAAACGAATGTGACTCAGGTTCTTGACCCATTCGAAATACGAGACCGTCACACCGCCCGCGTTGGCATACATGTCGGGAATGATCACGGTGCCCTTCTTGCGCAGAACTTCGTCGGCCCCGGCGGTCACCGGACCATTCGCTGCCTCGATGATCAGCGGCGCCTTGATGCGCTCGGCATTGGATAGGTTGATCACGCCCTCCAGCGCCGCCGGGATCAGGATGTCGCACTCCTCTTCCAGCACAGCAGTGCCTTCGGCGGTATGCGTCGCATCCGGGTAGCCCTTCACGCCCCCATGTTTGACGATCCATTGATGCACCGCCTCGACGTCGATCCCCTCGGGGTCATACAGAGCACCGTCGCGCTCGATGATGCCCACGATCAACGATCCGTCCTCTTCGCTGAGGAATTTGGCCGCGTGATAGCCTACGTTGCCCAACCCCTGAACGATGACGCGCTTGCCCTCCAGCGACCCCGACAGGCGCGCCTTCTTGACGTCCTCAGGATGGCGGAAGAATTCGCGCAGCGCATATTGGATGCCACGCCCCGTCGCCTCGACCCGGCCCGAGATGCCGCCCGCATTCAGCGGCTTGCCGGTCACGCAGGCCCTCGCGTTGATATCGGTGGTGTTCATCCGCGCGTATTGGTCGGCGATCCAGGCCATCTCGCGCTCGCCGGTGCCCATGTCGGGGGCCGGAACGTTCTGCGAGGGGTTGATCAGGTCGCGCTTGGCCAGTTCATAGGCGAAACGGCGGGTGATCTGCTCCAGTTCATGCTCTTCATATTTGCGCGGGTCGATGCGCAAACCGCCCTTGGACCCGCCGAAAGGCGCCTCGACCAGGGCACACTTGTAGGTCATCAGCGCGGCAAGCGCCTCGACCTCGTCCTGGTTCACGGCCATGGCATAGCGGATACCACCCTTTACCGGCTCCATGTGTTCGGAATGAACCGAGCGATATCCGGTGAAGGTATGGATCTGCCCTCGCAACCGAACCCCGAAACGGACGGTGTAGGTGGCGTTGCACACCCGGATCTTCTCCTCCAGCCCCGGCGGAAGATCCATCAGGGCGGCCGCCCTGTTGAACATCAGATCCACGCTTTCCCGAAAGCTGGGTTCCTTGATGGTCGTCATAAAATCCTCCATGACGGTAGACGACGAAGCAATGGCGTTTTGTCGCACCCTTGGCAGGTGGCTGCAATCACGATCTGCACTTTTTTTCATCAGCTTGTGAACGGCAGGTTTGCGCGCGCAGACCCGAGTCGCCGCAGGTTAACCATTTGGTCAAATTGTCAACTTACCGGAAACAAAGCCCCGCCACCACCCGGAATGCGGACGATTCTCATTCAAAAAGAGCGCTCTAGGGGCAAATCCGCCCAATTCTCGCCACGTTCTGTGGGTAATTTTCAAAACTTGCGAACTACTGGCTCACGTCTGCTCGGCCGGCAAAAGGATTTCGTTATGCGCAATTTTGAATGGACGCCCAAGCAACTGTTGGGGCACCTGCAACGGCGTTATCAAGACTGCCGCGAAGGTGAAACTTTCCTGTCGTCTGAACGCGGCACAATGACGGTGTTTGCGTTGATGATGATGCTAATCATCTTCACGGTTGCCGGTTTCGCGGTAGACGTCATGCGGTTCGACCGCGAGCGCGCCAAACTGCAATACGCCTTGGATCGTGCGGTTCTGGCCGCGGCCGATCTGGACCAGGACCTGTGCCCCAAGGATGTGGTGATCGACTACCTCAAGAAAGAAGGGTTGGATCAGTACCTTGTGGGCGACCCAATCGTGACCCCCAATGTCTGCGGCGCGACGGCCGTGACCATCGAAGGCTATCGCAGGGTCGAGGCGCAAGCCCAGATGGACATCGAGATGCACTTCATGAAGTGGTGGGATGTCGACACGATCACCAGTGCCGCCACCAGCGTGGCCGAAGAAGCCATCGATGACGTCGAGATTTCGCTGGTGCTGGACGTGTCCGGCTCGATGAACAGCTACAACCGCCTGACGAACCTCAAGAAAGCTGCCAAGAAATTCGTGCAGGAGATGGCGGACAAGACCGAAGACGGGAAACTGTCCATCTCGATCGTTCCTTACGCGACGCAAGTGTCGCTGCCGGACTATCTGATGAACGAGTTGAACGTCAGCGGCTCGAACCAGCGAGCCAACTGCATCAATTTCGAAGCCGACGCATTCAACACCACGACCTTCGATCTGGGTGCGACCCACCCCAGAACGCTGCATTTCACGCCGTGGAACACCTATGACCGCCGCCCGTCAAACAGATTTGTCTACAACGAGGTCTGCGACGAGCTGGCCAACCGCGAGGTTTCGATCCTGCAAAAAGATCCTGAGGTGCTGAAGGCGCATATCGAAAGCTTTACGGCGGGCGGCAACACCTCGATCGATCTTGGCCTGAAATGGGGCCTGACCCTGCTGGACGAAAGCTTCCAGCCTGCAATCGCGAACTTGGCCGGCAACCAGATCCCCGCAGAATTCGCCACGCGGCCCAACACCTACTCCAGCAACGACTCGATGAAGGTGCTGGTTCTGATGACCGACGGCGCGAACACCACGCAGTACATGGTCAACGACCCCTATCGCTCGGGTCCCTCGATCCTGTGGTGGAACGCCAAGAAATCGGTCTATTCCACCTATGATCACGAATCCGACAAGTACTTCTGGCATGACGTCCCCTATACCGAATGGGACAGCAAGAAAGGGTGGTACTGGGGGCGCGAGATCTGGCAGGACGATCCGTACGGCAACGACGAGTACACCGTCTATCGCTGCACATACCGCTCCAACGGCGTCTGCTATCAGTTCGACTACAGCCGCAGCCGGACACGCACCGTAACGGACAACAACGGCGACCCGGCGACGTCGGTCAACCTGGACTGGACCCAGGTCTGGGAGCGGACGACCCGACGGGCCATCTATGACCTGTTCCGTGAGTCGCTGGGAAGTTCAAAGGCATCCAACTGGTATTACAATGCCGTGTCTTCAGTCGGCTCCAGCCAAAAGGACCCCCGGTCGCGCGCCATGTGTGCTGCTGCGAGAGCCAAGGGCATCGTGATCTTCACGGTCGCGTTCGAAGCACCCAATGCGGGCAAGTCACTGCTGAAGGACTGCAAAAGCGACGACGGTGCCTATTACGAGGCCACCGGTGACGAAATCATCGATGTTTTTGCATCGATCGGCTCGACGATCCGCAATCTGAGGCTGACGCAATGATCCGGAAACTCCTGAGCAAACTCCGCTTGTTTCGCCGCAACGAGGGCGGCATGGCGACGATCGAGTTCATCTTCTGGTTCCCGATCTTCGTGGGGACGACCTATTCCGCGGTCGAAGTTGGGATCGGCGCCTTCAACCACGCCAACCTGGAACGGGCTTTGGATGAGACCATCCGAGACGTGCGGCTGAACAACCTTTCAAAATACACCACGAACGTTCAGCAGGGGTGGACGCATGATCTGCTCAAGGAAATCGTGTGCGACAAGGCGGCGTTCATTCCCGACTGCGACGCGAACCTTGCGCTGGAGCTGACGCGCGTGGATCCCTATTCAGGCCACACACTGAGTACAAGGCCGTACTGCGCGGATACCCCTGCCACGATTCAGCAGAACCCGGTTTTCAACCCCGGTGGTTCGGACGAGTTGATGATCGTGCGCGCCTGTGTCGAGGTGAATCCGCTGTGGGCGGGATCTATCCTTGGGTGGATGACCAGCCAAACCGACAACGGGCAGTACGAACTGCATGCTACCACGGTGTTTGTCTATGAACCTACCTGATCGCTCAAACGCCTCTCGCAAGACGGGCTTCGTCAAACGCTTCTTCCGGAAGGAAAGCGGTGTCATCAGCATCGAAGCGGTCATGGTATACCCGCTTCTGTTCTTCGGTATGTGCGCTTCGTTCACATTTTTCGACGGCTACAAGCAAAGCTCGCGGAACCTCAAGGCGAGCTATGCCGTCGCCGACGTTCTGTCCCGCGAGCGCAATACCGTGAACGCGGATTACATCGACACAATGTACGAACTGCTGCAGCAGATGATGTCGGACCGCTCGGACGTGTCGATGCGCATCTCGTTCCTGCGCTTTGATCAGCCCGACGATAAACACTATGTCCTGTGGTCCTGCGAGCGTGGCGAGTATTTCGACAGACTGACCGATACCACGGTTTCCAGCATTGAAAACAAGCTACCGATCATGCCGGACAACGGCAAGATGATCGTGGTCGAGGTGCGCGACTGGTATCGCCGCCCATTCCGCATCGGATATGGCGAAAACGAGTTCGCGATGGAGAACTTCGTGTTCACCCATCCGCGGGTCTACGACAACATCAACGCCGATCCGAACTGCTGATCACGTGTCGCGTTCGGCCAGCAGCGCCGACAGCATCTCAGACATGAACTTGGTCTCGGCGGCGGCCGTCATGCCGCCGACACCAACGCGTCGCCCGATGCGCCACCACAGGCCGGGCGCCCAGGCGCGCTCGGCCCTGCTTTTGGTCGTGACCAGAAAACCGTTTGACGGTTTGAACGCAAATACCCCGCGGTCCACGCCTTCGATATCCGCCACATCCAGGATCCGGATGCCGCTGCCCGTGCGCAGCTGCGTGCGCGTCAACTCGAGCCGGTCGGCGGTCGCGTGCCAAACTCGACGCGCCAACCACAGGGCCGTGCCGCCGACGGCGAACAGAAAAACCTGCCACAGCGGCGCGGGCGGTCTGGCCAAGGCGACATAGATCACCAGCGCCCCAACCGACAGCAGCATCGCCACCCCCATCCACCGACGTGCCGCCGAGGCCTGCACCGTCGCCAGAATCTCGTCCTGCATCCAAACCTCCATTCGTTTCGTACCCCGTAGCCGAAATTCCGCGACAACAACAGACCATTGACGGATTTGTTGAAACACGCACAGGCGCGGTGAGTTTTCGTTGAATTGACCGCAGCGCGTCGCCGCCCATATTCACAATCACAACCGCAGGAGGCCCTATGTCCCTTAGACCCACCCTCGAAACCCGCAAAGCCGTTCCGACTCTTGAAGGCGCCGGCGTTAAGCTGCACCGCGCATTTGGTTTTCAGGATCCGTCCGAGCTGGATCCGTTCCTGCTGTTCGATGATTTCCGGAACGAGGTCCCTCGGGACTATCTGGCTGGGTTTCCCTGGCACCCCCATCGCGGAATCGAGACGATCACCTATGTGCTGTCCGGTACGGTCGAACACAAGGATTCGCTGGGCAACAGCGGGACCCTCGGCGCTGGCGACGTGCAGTGGATGACCGCCGGATCGGGAATCCTGCATCAAGAGATGCCCAAGGGGAACGCGTCAGGTCAGATGCATGGGTTTCAGTTGTGGGGCAACCTGCCCTCGGCCCAGAAAATGACTGCGCCCCGGTATCAGGACGTTCAAGGCAAGGACATTCCCGAAATCGTAGATGACGACGGCACCCGGGTTCGGGTCATCGTCGGCACGTTCTGGGGAAAGACCGGCCCGGTGGACGGAATCGCGGCCGACCCGCAATACCTTGATATCTCGGTTCCCGCCGGTGTCCGAAAGACCTTCAAAATCGACACCTACCGTCGCGCCTTTGCCTATGTGTTCGAAGGGCAGGCCGCCTTTGCGGATGCCTCCAAGCCCAGAGGGGTCCTGTTGGAGAAAGAAGTCGCCGGGCAGGAAGTGAACATCCGGGACATGTCCGGAAACCGAACCCTTGTGCGCTTTGGAACGGGTGACGAAGTAACCGTCCAGGCGGGACCGGACGGGGTACGGTTCCTACTGATTTCAGGGGCTCCGATCAACGAGCCCGTGGCCTGGCACGGACCGATCGTCATGAACACCCGCGCCGAGCTTGAACAGGCCTTTCGCGAGTTGCGAAACGGCACCTTCATCCGACCTGCCCATTGACGGCCCGGGCGGAGAGACGGGTCAGGCGGACACGGCCTTGCGCACCATGTCCCAATAGATCTGTTCGACCTGATCCAGCGACAGGCGCCCGCCGGCCCGATACCAGGTCATGACGCCGTTCAGCATCGCAATCACCGCAAGCGTGGCAATCTTGGCATCCTGAAGCGCGAACACCCCCTCGGCCTGTCCGGCGACCAGGATTCCCTGCAGCGCGTCCTCGTAATCGCGCCGCAGGGCTTCGATCTCGGCAAAGTTCTCGGGGGTGAGGTTGCGCAGCTCCATGTAGGCGATGAAAACCTCTTCGGGCCGCTGCATGTGGAACCGGATGTGGAACCCGACGAACTGACGCAGCGCATCAAGCGCGCAATCCTGCGGCGGCAAACCCTTCTGGGCGGCCAGCAACTCCTCCATGTGGTCGCGCATCAACCGGTACAGAAGGCTTTGCTTGTCGGGCGTATAATTGTACAGCGCCCCGGCCTGCACGCCGACCTCGGCCGCGATTTGCCGCATGGAAACAGCGGCATAGCCATATCGCGCGAACAGATGCAACGCCGCTTTGCGTATGCGCGGGCCTGTGATATCCGAGTGAGAACCTTGTGTGCGTGCCATGATCGGCAGTTTATATGAACACACGTTCAAATAGAACCCCGCTTGATCCCGGGCTTCGGAAGGTGCATCACGACAGGGTACGCAACTCTACGGGATCCGCGATGAAGCCGCTGCCTGTCCTTTTTCTTGTGGCACTGTCCGCCGGATGCACGGACTTCCCCGAGCTCCGAGGCCGCGAGGCAGCAACCGTCGTGGATGCCCCCTACCCCAAACTGATCCCGCTGGACGAGGCCTTGGGGCCACCGGTTGACGTGGCCAGCGAGGCCGCTGATCTGAGAAAGGATCTGACCGAGCGCAAGAAGTCCCTGCGCAAGCGCGCCAACCGGTTGCAGAACACTCCGATCGACTAAAGGAAGACCGGCCATCGACCGGTGCAGACGGTTGCTGGGACGCTGACCGATTGCACCGCCGGTCCGAACCCGCTAAGGCAGCGAAGAACGGGCGGAATGCCCCGAACAGCCGAAACCCGAGCAGAAAGGAACCCACGGAATGACACAGGCGCTGCGGCTTGGAATTGCTGGCTTGGGAACCGTGGGTGTGGGCGTGGTCAAGATCATCCGGCGCCACGCCGATCTGCTGCAGTCCCGCACCGGCCGACCCATCGAGATCGTGGCCGTTTCAGCGCGTGATTCCACCAAGGACCGCGGCGTCAACCTGTCGGGCTACGCTTGGGAGACCGACCCGGTCGCCTTGGCCCGGCGTGACGACATCGACGTGTTCGTCGAGCTGATGGGCGGTGAGAACGGGCCAGCCAAGGCCTCGGTCGAGGCGGCCCTGACCACCGGAAAGGATGTCGTGACGGCAAACAAGGCGCTTCTGGCGATCCACGGTCAGGCGCTGGCTGAAATGGCCGAGGCCGCGGGCCGCGTGATCCGGTTCGAGGCGGCCGTCGCGGGCGGCATCCCGGTCATCAAATCGCTGACCGAAGGTCTGGCCGGGAACGAGATTACCCGCGTGATGGGCGTAATGAACGGCACCTGCAACTATATTCTGACCCGCATGCAGTCGCAGGGTCTGGGCTACAACGCCCTGTTTGAGGAATGCGCGCAGCTGGGCTACCTCGAGGCCGATCCGAACCTGGACGTAGGCGGCATCGACGCGGCGCACAAGCTGGCGCTGCTGGCGTCGATCGCCTTCGGCACGAAACCCAATTTCGACGGGATCGAGATCGAGGGGATTCAACACATCAGCCTGGACGACATCCACCAGGCAGACGACATGGGCTACCGCATCAAGTTGCTGGGCGTGGCGCAACGCACACCGCGCGGGCTGGAACAGCGGATGCAGCCTTGCCTGGTGCCCAGCGACTCGCCGCTGGGACAGTTGGAAGGCGGCACCAACATGGTGGTGATCGAGGGCGACGCGGTGGAACAGGTCGTTCTGCGCGGCCCCGGCGCGGGCGAAGGCCCCACGGCCAGCGCAGTCATGGGCGATGTCTGCGACCTGGCGCGCGGGCTGCGCATCGCGACCTTCGGGCGTCCGGCCACCACTCTGGTCGATGCCAAACCCGCCATCACCGGCCTGCCCGCCCCGTATTACCTGCGACTGGCCCTGCTTGACAAACCAGGTGCGCTGGCAAAGGTGGCAGCCATTCTGGGCAATGCCGGAGTCTCGATCGACCGGATGCGCCAATACGCCCATGCCGAGGACACCGCCCCGGTTTTGATCGTCACCCACAAGACCACCCGCGCCACCCTGGACATCGCGCTGGAGGAACTGCGCAAGACTGACGTGGTTTCCGGTGAACCGGTCGCGCTGCGCATTGAGCAGGTCTGAACCCTTGCGGCCTGCGCCACGGGCAGGCTATGCCAGTCAACAACGTCCAAGATTGCCAAAGGATACCCACGCATGAGCGCTGCCAAGATCGATTTCAATGACCGCATGTTGTCCCTCGGCCTGGCCCGGGTCGCCGAACAGGCCGCCCTGGCCTCGGCCTCGTTGGTCGGGCGCGGTGACGAGAAGGCAGCCGACCAGGCCGCCGTCAACGCCATGCGCGAACAGCTGAACTTGCTGGACATCGCCGGCGTGGTCGTCATTGGCGAGGGCGAGCGCGACGAGGCGCCGATGCTGTATATCGGCGAAGAGGTCGGCACCGGCAACGGCCCCGGCGTGGACATCGCGCTGGACCCGCTGGAAGGCACTACCCTGACCGCCAAGGACATGCCCAACGCGCTGACCGTCATCGCCATGGGGCCGCGCGGGTCGATGCTGCACGCGCCCGACGTGTACATGGACAAGCTGGCCGTGGGCCCGGGCTATCCGGAAAAGGTTGTGTCGCTTGACATGAGCCCGCGCGAGCGGGTCGAGGCCCTGGCCAAGGCCAAGGGCTGCGAGCCCAGCGACATCACCGTCTGCATTTTGGAACGTCCCCGGCACGAGGCGATGATCGCCGAAGTGCGTGAAACTGGCGCGTCGATCCGGCTGATCACCGATGGGGACGTGGCCGGTGTGATGCACTGCGCCGAGGCAGAGGAAACCGGGATCGACATGTATATGGGCCAAGGCGGCGCCCCCGAGGGCGTGCTGGCGGCCGCGGCGCTGAAATGCATGGGCGGCCAGATCTTCGGCCGGCTGCTGTTCCGGAACGATGACGAACGCGGCCGCGCCGCCAAGGCAGGCATCACCGATCTGGACCGCGTCTATTCGCGCGACGAAATGGTGACGGCCGACGTGATCTTTGCCGCAACCGGCGTGACCGGCGGGTCGCTGCTGCCGCGCATCAAGCGCCAGCCGGGCTGGGTGGAAACCACCACGCTGCTGATGCGGTCGAAAACCGGCTCGGTCCGGCGCATGACCTACCGTACGCCGATCTGGCCGCACCTGAACGGGTGATTGCCCGACCGGCAACGTCAAAACCAACTCACAGGCCGTGCCCGCCCGGGCTCGGCCTTGCCCGTCAGGAGGGATAGGTTGAGCTTTCTGGGTGTCGAGCAATCTCTGACCGGCCGCAGGTGGGTTGGCCCACTGCCCGAGATGGACCGCGCCGCCGAAATGCTGGCACAGCAGACCGACCTGCCCCGCCCGCTGTGCCAGGTGCTGGCCCGCCGCGGCGTGGCCCCAGCCGAGGCCGAGAGCTTTCTGGCGCCCAAGCTGCGCGACCTGCTGCCCGACCCGCGCGAGCTGAAGGACATGGAAACCGCCGCCGCCCGTTTCCTGCAAGCCGTGCGGCACAAACAGCGCATCGCGATCTTTGCCGATTACGACGTGGACGGTGGCAGTTCGGCCGCCCTGCTGATCGTGTGGCTGCGTCAGATGGGGCTGAACGCCACGCTGTACGTTCCCGACCGGATCGACGAGGGCTATGGCCCGAACGCACCCGCGATGGCCCAGCTGGCCGCGACGCATGACCTGATCATCTGCGTCGATTGCGGGACGCTCAGCCATGATGCCATCGCGGCGGCCCAAGGGGCGGACGTGATCGTCCTGGACCACCACCTGGGCGGAGAGACCCTGCCCGACTGCGTGGCCGTCGTGAACCCGAACCGCCAGGACGAAAGCGGAGACCTCGCCTATCTGTGCGCCGCCGCCGTCGTGTTCCTGATGCTGGTTGAGGCCGGCCGGCAGCTGCGCGCGGCGGGCGCCAAGGGCCCTGACCTGATGGCGATGCTGGATCTCGTGGCTCTGGCCACGGTTGCCGATGTTGCGCCTCTGGTCGGGATCAACCGCGCGTTGGTACAGCAGGGGCTGAAGGTCATGGCGCAGCGCCTGCGGCCCGGCCTTGTGGCTCTGTCCGACGTGGCGCGCATGGATACCGCGCCCAACAGCTATCACCTGGGGTTCCTGCTGGGGCCACGGGTCAACGCCGGGGGGCGCATCGGTCAAGCCGATCTGGGCGCGCGCTTGCTGAGCACCGACTCTACCGTCGAAGCAGAAGCCTTGGCCAAGCGGTTGGACGCCTTGAATACCGAACGGCGCGACATCGAAAACGCCGTGCGCGCCGCCGCGCTAGCCCAGGCCGAAAATCGTGGGCTGGACGCACCGCTGGTCTGGGCGGCGGGCGACGGTTGGCATCCGGGCGTCGTGGGCATCGTGGCCTCGCGCCTGAAAGAGACGGCCAACCGCCCGGCGATCGTGATCGGCTTTGACGGCGACGAGGGCAAAGGGTCGGGCCGCTCGGTTTCGGGTGTCGATCTGGGGGCCGCGATTCACCGGCTGGCGTCCGAAGGGCTGCTGGTCAAGGGAGGCGGGCACAAGATGGCCGCAGGTCTGACCGTGATGCGCGATCAGCTGGAACCCGCCATGGTGCGCCTGAGCGAGTTGCTGGCCAAACAGGGGGCGGGCGAAGGCGGCCCCGCCGACCTGAAACTTGACGGTGTTCTGATGCCTGGCGCCGCCACGGTGGCATTGATCGAGCAGATTGAGCAGGCGGGTCCGTTCGGGGCCGGCGCGCCTGCCCCGCGCTTTGCCCTGCCAGACCTGCAGGTGCGCTTTGCCAAACGCGTGGGCGAGACCCATCTGAAGTTGTCCCTGTCCGACGGTATGGGCGCAGGGATCGACGCCATCGCCTTTGGCGCCTTTGATGGCCCGATGGGCGATCGGCTGTCAAATCACGGCGGTGCCCGGTTCCATTTCGCAGGCCGGCTCGAGATCAATACCTGGGGCGGACGGCAGAGCGTTCAGCTGCGCCTGGAAGACGCGGCCGAGGCGAAATGACCCCTTTCGAGCCTGCCGGAACCGGGGCGCAAAAAAGTTTCACATGGCTGCATTTTTCGTCTTGCGGGGGCGGAACGTAATCCGTAAAAGGCCCTCCACAAGCCAGCGTGGCCCGTTCGTCTATCGGTTAGGACGCCAGGTTTTCAACCTGGAAAGAGGGGTTCGATTCCCCTACGGGCTGCCACTTGTGCTTGTGCAAGGCTTGCGTGGCCCGTTCGTCTATCGGTTAGGACGCCAGGTTTTCAACCTGGAAAGAGGGGTTCGATTCCCCTACGGGCTGCCACTCTTACTTTTCACCAAATCCATGGCGTTCCGTCGCTGGTGAACTGTTCACAGCCCGGGTCTGGCTGGGTCTGAGGTTCGGCGTCGACACTTTTCGGGTGGCTGGGCAACACAGCCCGACGCGTCCTCATCGCCCGCGACGCTACGTCGAACCCATTTAATGCCTCATTAATTCAAGATCTTACCTCATATCTCTGAGAGATCAAAACCGGGTGCCGCCTCAATTACTAATTTTTTAGTTTGACAGACTCGCGGAAAATCGCCGATGCTGCCTTTCATCCGGGTCGCACCGGAGAACCATAAATCTTGGGAGGAGAAAGATGCGGAAACATCTTTTGTCCGCAGTGGCGGCGGCTGCCGTCATTGCGGGGCACGGTCCGGTTTGGGCCGACGAAGCCGCAGCCAAACGCTGGATCGACGACGAATTTCAGCCATCCGCCTTGTCGAAAGACGAGCAGATGGCGGAGATGCAGTGGTTCATTAAGGCTGCTGAACCCTTTGCCGGAATGGAAATCAACGTCCTGTCGGAAGGCATCCCGACCCATTCCTATGAATCCGAGGTTCTGACCAAGGCATTCGAGGAAATCACCGGCATCAAGGTCAACCACCAGATCCTGGGTGAAGGCGAGGTCGTCCAGGCCGTTCAAACCCAGATGCAGACCGGTCGGAACCTGTATGACGGCTATGTCAACGACAGCGACCTGATCGGGACGCATTCGCGCCTGCAACTGGCCTATCCCCTCTCGGACATGATGGAAGGCGAATGGGCGGCTACGACCTCTCCAACGCTGGATCTGGACGACTTCATGGGCATCCAGTTCACTACCGGGCCGGACGGCAAGCTGTACCAGCTGCCCGACCAACAATTCGCCAACCTGTACTGGTTCCGCAAGGACTGGTTCGATGATGAAGCCAACAAGGCCGCATTCAAGGAAAAATATGGCTATGATTTGGGCGTTCCGGTCAACTGGTCGGCCTACGAGGATATCGCCGAGTTCTTCACCGAGGACGTCAAGGAAGTCGACGGGGTCGCGATCTATGGCCACATGGATTACGGCAAGCGCGCGCCCGACCTTGGCTGGCGCATGACCGATGCCTGGCTGTCGATGGCTGGCGCCGGCGACAAGGGCGAGCCCAACGGTATCCCTGTCGATGAATGGGGCATCCGCATGGAAGCGGGCACCTGCAACCCGGTCGGCGCTTCGGTGTCGCGTGGCGGTGCCGCGAACGGCCCGGCGGCGGTCTATGCGATCCGCAAATGGGACGAATGGCTGCGCAAATACGCGCCTCCGGGTGCGGCGTCCTATGACTTCTACCAGTCGCTGCCCGCTCTGTCGCAAGGCAACGTGGCTCAGCAGATCTTCTGGTACACGGCCTTTACCGCCGACATGGTCAAGCCCAAGTCCGAAGGCAACAACACCGTCGACGACGAGGGCAACCCGCTGTGGCGGATGGCGCCCAGCCCGCATGGTCCCTATTGGGAAGAAGGTCAGAAGGTTGGCTATCAGGACGTGGGATCGTGGACCTTCCTGAAATCCACCCCGTCGGATCGGGCACAGGCCGCGTGGCTGTACGCTCAGTTCGTGACGTCCAAGACCGTCGATGTGAAAAAGTCCCATGTGGGTCTGACCTTCATCCGCGACAGCTCGGTCAATCATGAGTCATTTACCGAACGCGCACCCAAGCTGGGTGGCCTGGTCGAGTTCTACCGCTCGCCCGACCGCGTGGCATGGTCGCCGACCGGCATCAACGTTCCCGACTACCCCAAGCTGGCCCAGATCTGGTGGCAGCAGATCGGCGACGTGAACTCGGGCGCCTTCACCCCGCAAGAGGCGATGGACCGTCTGGCCGAAGAGATGGACATCACCATGGCCCGTATGCAGGCTGCGGATGAAAGCGCTGGCGTTTACGGCGGCTGTGGTCCGCGCCTGAACGAGCCGCGCGACCCCGAATATTGGCTGAGCCAGCCGGGCGCGCCGAAGCCGAAGCTGGAAAACGAGAAGCCGCAAGGCCAGACCGTCAACTATGACGAACTGGTGGCACGCTGGCAGTCCCAGTAAGCCACTACTCCCCGGGGGGCGCCGGTACCGGCGCCCCTTGCCAACCAAGACCAAACAGCGTTGCCACGCGCTGCGGGATCGGAACCCACGGACATGATCGAATTACAAGACGCGACCAAGCGGGTCGGCACCGTTACCCATATCAAACCCACGTCCCTGACGCTGCAGACCGGCCATTTCAACGTGCTTCTGGGCGCGACCGGGTCGGGCAAGACATCTCTGATCAAGATGATGGCCGGCCTGGATCCGATTGCCTCGGGCAAGGTTCTGATGGACGGGCAGGACGTGACACGGCTGAGCACTCAGAAACGCAAGATCAGCCTCGTCCATCAGTTCTTCGTGAACTACCCGCATATGACTGTATTCGACAATATCGCCTCGCCGCTGCGCGTGGCCGGAATGGCGCAATCCGAGATCGAAGGCCGCGTGGAAGAGGCCGCCGACCTGCTGCAACTGCGCCCGATGCTGCACCGTCGCCCGCATGAACTGTCGGGTGGCCAACAGCAACGCACCGCTCTGGCCCGCGCCATCGCCAAGGACAGCCGCGCGGTATTCCTGGACGAGCCGCTGGCCAATCTGGACTACAAGCTGCGCGAGGAATTGCGCGAGCAATTGCCCGAGCTGTTCGCCGGGCGCGGCGCCGTGGTGGTGTATGCCACGTCCGAACCCGAAGAGGCGCTGCTGCTGGGCGGCTACACCGCCTTGATGGAGGACGGCCGCGTGACTCAGTTCGGCCCGACGGCGGACATCTATCGCAATCCCGAAAACCTCGCCGCCGCGCGGGTGTTTTCCGACCCGCCCATCAACGTGGCCCGCGTCACGATCACCGGTGGCCAGGTTCAGTTGGCCGGCGGCGGCACATGGCGGCTGAGCGAGGGCATCAGCCTGTCCGACGGGCAATACAAGGTCGCCGTGCGCCCGCACCGCGTCACCCCCGTGCGCGCCTCGGCCGATGACGTCGAGCTGACCGGCCGCGTGATCGTGACCGAACTGTCCGGATCGGATTCCAGCGCGCATTTCCAGCATGGCGAAGACGCCTGGGTGTCGCTGGCCGCCGGGGTCCACCCCTATCAGGTGGGCGAGGACCACACATTCTACATGAACCCGGCCCATTGCCGGTATTTCGGCCAAGACGGCAAAAGGGTGGCCTGACATGGCACAGATCAAGCTTGCAAACCTCAAACACAGCTACATGCCATCGCCGCAAGGCCCACAGGACTATGCGCTGAAGGAAATCGACGTAACCTGGCGTGATGGCGGGGCCTATGCTCTGCTGGGGCCATCGGGCTGCGGCAAGTCCACGCTGCTGAACATCATCTCGGGTCTGTTGACCCCATCCGAGGGGCAGATCCTGTTCGACGACCGCGACGTGACCGCCCTGCCCCCTGATCAGCGCAACATCGCGCAAGTGTTCCAGTTTCCGGTGATCTACGACACGATGACCGTCGGCGAGAACTTGGCCTTTCCGCTCAAGAACCGCGGCGTCGATCCGGCGACGATTAAGCGGCGCGTCGACGAGATCGCCGAGATGCTGGATGTCACCGACATGCTGAACACCCGCGCCAGCGGCCTCAGCCCGGACAACAAGCAGAAGATCTCGATGGGCCGCGGTCTGGTCCGCGACGACGTGAACGCAGTGATGTTCGACGAGCCGCTGACCGTGATCGACCCGCATCTGAAATGGAAGCTGCGGTCCAAGCTGAAAGAGCTTCACCAGCGCGTCAAGGCGACGATGATCTATGTCACACACGACCAGACCGAAGCGCTCACCTTCGCAGACGAGGTGGTTGTGATGCAGGAAGGCGAAGTGGTCCAGATCGGAACTCCGGTCGAGCTGTTCGAGCGCCCGCAACACACATTCGTGGGCCATTTCATCGGCTCGCCCGGCATGAACGTGCTGCCCTGCGAGGCGCGGGGCGACCGTGCCCTGTTCGAAGGGCACGAGGTGATGCTGGAAGGTCCGGTCAGCGGCACCGGCGGTCGCACCGATCTGGGAATCCGGCCCGAATATGTGGGCTTTGGCCCCGATGGCATCCCGGCCCATATCACCAAGGTGGCCGATATCGGGCGGCACTATGTGGTCAGCGCCATGGTCGGCACCAGCCCAGTGAAGGCGGTGACCGAACACGCGCCCCCCGAGCCCGGATCGCAAGTCTGTCTTCAATTCAAACCTGAACAGACGCGCGTCTATCGTGACGGCTGGATCGCAACCGAGGAGCGCGCCCGATGAGAACGGAAAATCAGAAAGCGTGGTTCTTTGTCCTGCCGGTGCTGGCGCTGGTGGCGTTCAACGCACTGGTGCCCATGATGACGGTGGTCAACTACTCGGTCCAGGAAACCTTCGGCAACAACCAGTTCTTCTGGGAAGGGCTGGGCTGGTTCGAACAGATCCTGCGGTCTGACCGCTTCCAAGCGGCGCTGGGGCGACAGTTCCTGTTCACCGCGCTGATCCTGATGATCGAGGTGCCGCTGGGCATCATCGTGGCCTTGTCGATGCCGCGCAAGGGCTTCTGGGTGCCGGTCTGCCTGGTGCTGATGGCCCTGCCGATGTTGATCCCGTGGAACGTGGTCGGCTCGATGTGGAACATCTTCACCCTACCCAAGATTGGCTTGCTGGGGTATTTCCTGAACGACGTGCTGGGCATCAACTATGACATGACCCAACAACCGCTGTCGGCCTGGATCACCATCGTGGTGATGGATGTCTGGCACTGGACCTCGCTGGTTGTGCTGCTGTGCTATGCCGGTCTGGTGTCCATCCCCGACGCCTATTACCAGGCAGCCAAGATCGACGGAGCAAGCCCGTGGTCGGTGTTCCGCTATATTCAGCTGCCCAAGATGAAGACGGTTCTGACCATCGCGGTTCTGCTGCGGTTCATGGACAGTTTCAACATCTACACCGAACCCTTCGTTCTGACCGGCGGCGGTCCCGGCAACTCGACCACCCTGCTGTCGATCGACCTGGTGAAGATCGCGCTGGGACAGTTCGACCTTGGCCCCGCGGCCGCGATGAGCCTGATCTATTTCGCCATCACGCTGCTGGTTTCCTGGGTCTTCTACACCCTCATGACAAAGGATGACGCGCAATGAAGAAGCGGTCCCTCATCCCGATCCTGTATATCGCGTTCCTGATGTTGCCGATCTATTGGCTGGTGGCGATGTCCTTCAAGACCACGAACGAGATCCTGTCAGGCTTCTCCCTTTTTCCCCAGACCTTTACGCTGGAGAACTACAAGGCCATCTTCACCGATCCGACGTGGTATTGGGGCTATATCAACTCGATCACCTATGTGACGATCAACACGGTCCTGTCGGTCTGCGTGGCGTTGCCTGCGGCCTACGCGTTCTCGCGCTATCGGTTCCTGGGCGACAAGCAGCTGTTCTTCTGGCTGCTGACCAACCGCATGGCCCCGGCGGCCGTGTTCGCCCTGCCCTTCTTTCAGCTGTATTCGTCGATCCACCTCTTCGACACCTACCTGGCGGTGGCACTGGCGCACACGCTGTTCAACGTGCCGCTGGCAGTGTGGATCCTGGAAGGTTTCATGCGCGGCATCCCGAAAGAGCTGGATGAAACCGCCTATGTCGACGGCTATTCCTTCCCCCGGTTCTTCGTCACGATCTTCCTGCCCAACATCAAGGCGGGCGTGGGCGTGGCGGCATTCTTCTGTTTCATGTTCTCGTGGGTGGAAATGCTGCTGGCCAAGACCCTGACGGCGGTTGAGGCCAAACCGATCGCCGCCGTGATGACCCGCACCGCGTCCAGCGCAGGCTACGAGCTGGGCCTGCTGGCTGCCGCAGGCACCCTGACCATCATCCCCGGCGCCATCGTCATCTGGTTTGTCCGCAACTACATCGCGCGCGGTTTCGCGATGGGACGTGTATGAGGTTCGACATGCGCAAACTCCTTCTCTCCTTCTCCCTGCTCGCCCCGTCCTCGGCGCTGGCGCAAGCCAAGGCCGGCTGGGGCAATGTCGGTCAGGAAGAACCCAAGGGCTTTTCCTGGACCGACCCGCTGTGGCCCGATTTCTGGATGGCCTGGACCCCGGCAACGCTGGCGGTTTTCGTGGGCATCTTCTCGGCCATCGCCCTGATCGGGGTACTCGAGGTGGTCAAGTTTCGCGACGGGATCGAACGCCGGGGCGTGCTGGGCCTGACCACCACATTGGGCGACCGGCTGTTCATCACCCTGCTGGGTTCGGCCTATATCTTTCTGGCCTGGCTGGGGCTGGTCGGCCAACCGGTCTGGACCCCGCTTTTCCTGTCGATCGGCTGGGGCATTTTCGTTTTCTGGAAAGTTTAGGCTTTGCGCAACCGTGAAAGGATGCTTGTCTGGCAAGCATAACAGGCAAAATGGTGACACCGAAACCGATGCGAAAGAGAAAGACAGGAAATCTGCTGACCGAGGTTGAACTGGAGTTCATGAACGAGCTTTGGGCACTTGGCGAAGGCTCGGTACGCGACGTGCTGGACCGGCTGCCGCCCGAGCGGAACCTGGCCTACACCTCGGGCGCGACGATCCTGCGTATCCTGGATGAAAAGGGATTTGTCCAAAGCCGCAAGGATGGCAAAACCCTGATCTATCGCCCGCTGCTTGAGAAGGACACCTATCAGGCGCGGTCGCTGCAGAACCTGTCTCGCACGTTGTTCGATGACACCCCGGCCTCGCTGGTGGCACGTCTTGTCGATGACGCCGGCCTGACCGAAGCTGATCTGGAGGAAATTCGAGCACTGGTAGAGAGGAGACTGCAAAATGACAGCGGTTAAACCGGTACTCGACGCCTATTTGGACCTGAATGTCGTGCTGGCCTTGTCCGCGCTGATCTGGCTGGCCGCCCGGGCGGCGTTGCGCCCAACGGTGCAGCGGCACAATTTCATCGTTCAATTGCGTGTGCTCAAGGCGCTTTGCCTGTGTGTTCTGCTCAGCCCGGTTCTGGCGCTCACGGTGACCGCACTGTCCGCGCAAATGTGGCCCGGACGCGCCGTGGCCATCGGGGACATCGCCGTCGCGGCCTATCTGCGGGGCGACATCGCCATGCCGGCGACCCAGTTCGAGGCCTTGCTGAACACACGCCAGCGCTGGGTCGATCTTGTGCTGTCCGGTCAAAGCCCGGTTCTGACCGGGCTTGTCGCGGCGCTGATCCTTGCCGCGCTGCGCATTCTGGCACGGACGGTTCGGGATGCGCTGGCCATTCGCGAAACCGTTCAGAGCAGCTTCCTCTGGCGCCGCTCGACCCGCGTGGACGTGCGCCTCTCGGACCGGATCACCGTTCCCTTCGCTGTGCGCGGTCTGCGCCGCCGCCATGTGGTGCTGCCCAGCCATCTGCTGGACACCCCGCGCGAGCTACGCTTTGCGCTGGCACATGAACTCGAGCATGTCCGCGCCCGAGACGTCGAATGGGAGCTTGGATTCGAACTGCTGCGTCCGCTGTTGTTCTGGAACCCGGCCTTCTGGCTGCTGAAATATCAGTTCAGCCGTCTGCGTGAGCTGTCCTGCGACCAATCCGTGGTCATGCGCCGCGGAATCGACGCCCGCGACTATACCAAATGTCTGCTGGATTACTGCGCCAGAACGGTCTCGCAGGGCCGCCCGCGTGTTCTGAACGTGGCCCTGGTTCCCGGTGGCAAGGCCAAGCGGGTCCTGCGGCAGCGGGTGATCGCCCTGGCCGACGCGCCCCGACTGAACGCGCCCGTGCCCGCCTTCTTTCTTGCGACGACGCTGATCTTTGCCGTTCTGGTGGCATTCGCGGCGGCATCGTTCCGCCAGACCCAGGATTGGAGCCACGACAGGCTGATGCTGTCGACGGTGGTCAATCTTGAACGGCTGGAAGCGCGCAACAACGGGAACTGACCGCCGCCGTCACCTATACACGCCCCACGGACCAAAGCGCGGCGCGGCGATCCGCGCCGGCCCAGAACAGCGGGCCGGACCATCACCGGACAGGCGGTCAAAGTCACGCATCATCGACCGCATGATTGCAAACGGATCGTTGCGTCGGTTGAATGCAGGTGCAAGCATGCGCGTCCTCCTCTGGTGTCGTTTCCCGGGCGCCACCTGTGACGTATCGCGCCGCCCCCCCCCCCCGACAGAGATCGGACATGCGGCAAGTCGGGCCGCCCCGAGGGCAGCGCAGTGTAGTCGCGTCAGTCATCTGTTCCCGTCCTGGCGAACGGCTGGCGGTCCGCTGTTTCAGCCGAACCTGTCACGTAACCACGAAACCCCAATCGGGCGTCTCACAACCGGCCAAAGTTTCGTTGAAACCAGATTTCAAGTGGGCGCCGAGAGAATTTTTCGCGACCTCCGAGATGGGCAAGACGTGCTTTCTTTCAGCATGTTAAACCGACAGTCAGATGCCGGCACGTTCCACGGCACCTGTTTCGCGTTGCTGGAACCTGCCGCGTGTCCGGTTGGCGAAAGTCACCAGCGACAGCATCACCGGCACCTCGACCAACACACCCACTACCGTGGCCAGAGCCGCACCCGAGTTCAGGCCGAACAGGCTGATGGCGACGGCCACCGCCAGTTCAAAGAAGTTCGACGTGCCGATCAGCGCGCAGGGCGCCGCGATCCGGTGCGGCACGCGCAGGGCAAAGGCCGCCGCGTAGGCCACCGCAAAGATCCCGTAGGACTGGATCAGGATCGGCACGGCGATCAATGCAATGACCGCCGGCCGGTCTAGGATCACCTGCCCCTGCAGTCCGAACAGGATGACGACGGTCGCGATCAGGCCGACAACACCCCACGGCTTGACCCGGTCGCGGAACGCCGCGATCCGCTCAGCCGAGCCCAGCCGGTTGCGCGTCCAGACACCCGCCGCCAGTGGCAGTGCCACGAACAGGACAACCGACAGGACCAGCGTCTGCCACGGAACGGAAATGTCGGTCACGCCCAGCAGGAAGGCCACGATCGGAGCGAAGGCAAAGACCATGACAAAATCATTCACCGACACCTGCAGCAGGGTATAGTTCTCGTCCCCCTTGGTCAGATGCGACCAGACGAACACCATTGCCGTGCAGGGTGCCGCACCCAGCAGGATCAGCCCCGCGATATATTGCTGGGCATCGGCGGGCGCGATCAGGTCGGCGAAGACGTATTCGAAGAACAGCACGCCCAGCGCCGCCATGGTAAAGGGCTTGATCAGCCAGTTGACCACCAGAGTGATCGCCAGCCCTTTGGGCTGTTTTACCACGTCGCGCAGGCTGCCCGGGTCCACCCCTACCATCATCGGATAGACCATGGCCCAGATCAGCACCGCCACCACCAGGTTGACATTGGCCACCTCGGCCGCCGCGATGGCCTGAACCAAACCCGGCGCGAACGAGCCGATGGCGATCCCAGCGGCCATGGCCAGCGCGATCCACAGGGACAGATACCGTTCAAATACGCTCATGCCGAGATCTCCGAAGTTGTTTGGGGCTGCAAGCGCCCCGCCGCCACGGCGGACACCGAGACCATGGCGGCCGCCGTCCCCAGCATCAAGGGCAACCCGCCCCATTGATAGGTCAGCCCAGACAGCAGCGTACCCAACAGCCGCCCGCCCGCGTTAGCCATGTAGTAGAACCCCACATCCATCGTCACCCGCTCGGCCTGGGTGAAGGCCAGGATCAGGTAAGAATGCAGCGAGGAATTCACCGCAAAGACCGCGCCAAAGGCCAGCAGACCACCCACCAGCGTCAGCGTCAGCCATGGCGTCGGACCAGAGGACAGCAGCGCGGCCACCGTCAATAGGGCCGGCACACAGGCTAGCCCCCAGGCCCAGCTGCGCGCCGCTGCGACCAGATCGGCCTCATCCCGCGCCCCTGCCCGCAGCAGGCGCGGGGCGGCGGCCTGAAAGATGCCATACAGAATGACCCACATGGCCATGAACCCGCCGATCAGAAAAAAAGCCGCGCGGTTGCCTGCTTCGCTGCCATCCGACAGCACAGCATAAAAATAGATCGGGATGCCGACGACGAACCAGACGTCGCGCGCCCCGAACAGGAAGACCCGCGCCGCGGACAGCCAGTTCACATTGGCCGATTTCGAAAAGACCTCGGAAAACTTCGCGCCCTTGCGCCCTTTAGGCAGCCCCGGCGGCATCGCCAGCAGCACCGCCACCAAGATAAGGAACAAAACCCCCGCCATGCCCAGCACGGCACCCGTGAAGCCGAGCTCGGCCAACAAGGCCGCCCCCAGCAGGAAGCCCAGCCCCTTGACCGCGTTCTTCGACCCTGTCAGCACCGCCACCCAGCGGAACAGCCCGCCGCCTTCTGTGGGGGCCAACAGCTTGACTGCCGATTTCGACGACATCTTGGTCAGGTCCTTGGCCACTCCGCTGGCGCCCTGCACGACCATCACGAAGGCGACGGACACACCGATGGTCCAGCCCGGATCCAATTGCGCCAGCGCCAGCAACGCCAGCACCTGTATCGTCAGCCCTGCGTACAGGGTCGCGGTCAGCCCGAACCGCGCGGCGATCCACCCGGCGGCCAGGTTGGTGGCCATCCCGGCGATCTCGTACAGCACGAACAAATAGGCCAGCTGGACCGGTGAAAAGCCCAAAGTGTGAAAATTCAGCAGCACAAGCATCCGCAGGGCGCCGTCGGTCAGCATGAAGGCCCAATAGGCTGCCGTGACGGCCATATAGGCCGACAGCCCGTCCGGACGTTGGGAAGCGCGTGTCAAAGCGATGCCCCGACCATCATCGCCACATCCACCAGACGGTGCGCATAGCCCATCTCGTTGTCGTACCAGGCATAGACCTTTACCTGCGTTCCGTTCACCACCATGGTCGACGGTGCATCCACGATGCTGGACCGGGTGTCATTGGTATAGTCGGTCGAGACCAGCGGACGCTCCTCATAGCCCAGAATGCCGGCCAGAGGCCCCTCGGCCGCGGTCTTGAAAAGGGCGTTCACCTCTTCGGCCGTCGTTTCGCGTTCAACCTCGAACACGCAATCGGTCAGCGAGGCATTCAGCAGCGGCACCCGCACCGCATGCCCGTTCAGCCGCCCCGTCAGCTCGGGATAGATCAGGGTGATCGCCGTGGCGCTGCCGGTGGTCGTGGGGATCAGCGAGTTCAGCGCCGACCGGGCACGGCGCAGGTCCTTGGCCGGACGGTCCACGATCGTCTGCGTGTTGGTCACGTCATGAATCGTGGTGATCGAGCCGTGCCGGATGCCCAGGCTCTCGTGGATGACCTTGACCACCGGGGCAAGGCAGTTCGTGGTGCAGCTGGCCGCGGTCACGATGCGGTGGCGGGCCGGATCATAGGTGCCTTCGTTCACGCCAAAGACGATATTGGCCGTATCACCATCCTTGACCGGAGCCGAGACCACCACCTTTTTCAGGCCGGCGTCGAAGTAAGGGGCCAGCTTTGCCTCGGTCTTGAAAACTCCGGTGCAGTCGATGATGACGTCGACGCCCTCAAGCGGCAGCTCCGACAGGTTGCGGGTTCCGATGAAGGGCAGCCGCACGCCGTCAATGGTGACCGAGTTTTCGTCATGACTGAAGTCGGCGGCCCAGCGGCCATGCACGGTGTCGAACTCCAGAAGATGCGCGTGCATCGCGGGGTCCCCCACCGCATCATTGATCCAGGCGATCTGCGCGCCTTTCTCAAGCAGAGGTTTCAGGGCCAGCTTGCCGATGCGGCCCAAGCCGTTGAGAGCATAAACGGTCATGAGGTTTCTTCGGTATGGATCCGGCCGATGTCATCCACGGCGTTCTGAAGAGATATGCGATCCAGGGTTTCAAGCGGCAGCGATGAAAAGGTCAGGATTCGGTTGCGGATCGCGTCGTAAGCATCTTGAAAGGCACAAGTTTTCTGCTCTTGCGTCCCGTCGGCTCCGACCGGATCGGGCACGCCCCAATGCGCGCTGATGGGCTGGCCGGGCCAGGCGGGACAGTCTTCGTTCGCGGCCTGATCGCAGACCGTGAACACGAAATCGAAATCCGGCGCGCCCGGGGTTTGAAGCTCGGTGATGGTCTTGGCGCGCAAATCCGAAATGTCATGGCCATTGAGCTTCAGCACCTGCAAAGCAACCGGGTTCAACGCAGCCCGGGCCCGGGTGCCGGCCGAATACACGTTGAACCGGTCGCCCGCCTCGTCCCGCAGGATCGCCTCGGCAAAGATCGACCGCGCCGAATTGCCGGTGCAGATGAACAGCACATTCAGCTTCCGGTCCCGATCGGTCTTGTCAGACGTGGTGCAGGAAGCGGGCGCGCAGATCTCGGGGCGGCCGCGGCAGCAGTCCAGCAGCAAATAGTCGATCGTCCCGCGCACTGCCGCCATCTCGATGGCATAGCGCAACGAGGTCCCTGCCCGCTCCTGCGAAACCAGGCCCACCTGCAGCAATGCACTCAGGTAATTCGACAGCGTGTTGGGCTTTAGCCCCAGCGCGCGCGCGATCTCCGAGGCCGGGACGCGGTCGGGATAGCGCCGCATCAGCAGCCGAAATACGGTAAGCCGCTGTGGATGTCCCAGGGTGGACAGACGTTCGGGAATCATTTTTTCCATATTTCATGAATATTCGAAATTAAAAGCGCAGCGCAAGTGACGGTTTGATGACAGCTCGTACTCTCGCAGTGCCGCAAACCGACAGGACGCCCCCGGCATGACCCCGGCCTGTGCCGCAACGGACCCTTGCCCGATCTGATCAGCCCAGGCCTTCGCCCCCCGCGTCATCAGCGGCACGCGCAACATGATCGCGGGCAACGGACATGGATTTGAGGATGGCGTGGACCGGATCCCCCGGTCGCAAACCAAGATCGGCTGCCGCGCGGCGTGTGATCCGAGCGAGGATCTCGTGTTCACCGACCGCAACATGGACCAGCACGCCCGGTCCTGCTCCGGGTACGATCCGTGTCACTGTTCCGCCAAGGATGTTCTGCGCCGACAGCCCCAGAGGCCGGGCGCGCGACAGGATCACGTCATGCGCCATGATCCGCACCCGGACACCGGTGCCGGGCGCCCCGTCGATCCTGGGCAAGAACAGCGGACCGGTCGCGGCGTCAAGTCGGGTCAGACCGTCGTCGAGATGCTCGGCCACCATCGCGGGCAGCATGACAGCCGCTTCGCGGATTCCCATGGCCCGCAGCGCGTCGGCGTCGGCCATCACTTCGGCCGTGGTGCCGTCGCGCACGACCCGGCCGCGGTCGATCACCAACATCCGATCCGCAAGCAACTGCGCCTCGTTCACGTCATGGGTCACCAGAACCACCGGCATTTCCAGATCGGACCGCAAAGCGATGATCTCGCCGTACAGCCGCTCACGCGTGGCACGATCCACGGCCGAGAACGGCTCGTCCAGAAGCAGCACGTCGGGGCGCCGCGCCAAGGCCCGAGCCAGCGCCACGCGCTGCTTCTGCCCGCCCGACAGGTCCGCCGGCCGGCGATGGCCGAGCCCATCCAGATGGACGCGCTGCAACAGGTGTTCGGCCTCGCGCACCCGCGCACGGCGGGGCAGATCCCCCAGGGACGTGGCCACGTTCTGCGCCGCCGTCAAATGCGGAAACAGCGCATAGTCTTGAAACACAAAGCCCACGCGGCGGCGGTGCGTCGGCAAGCAGACCCCCGCCTCGGTATCGAGCCATGTGATCCCGGCGGCCTCGACCCGCGCCGCTTCGGGCCGCCAGAACCCAGCGATGGTCCGCAAGGTCGTGGTCTTGCCCGATCCCGAGGGTCCGACCAGCGCAAGCAACTCTCCAGGTCCGACGGCAAAGGTCAGATCAAGCGGAATTGGCGCCTTGGCCCGGAGCGTAACTCTGAGCGTCATCAGTCGAGCTTTCGCCCCATGCGGGCCGACAGGGCGAAGGTGACGGCGATGGTGAACAGCGAAAAGGCGACCAAAGCCGAAGACATCGTCGCCGCCGACTGCATGTCGAAGGCCTGTACGCGGTCATAGATCGCGATGGCGATGGTCTTGGTCTCGCCGGGGATCGAGCCCCCCACCATAAGGACGATGCCGAATTCACCCAGCGTATGCGCGAAGGTCAGCACCATGGCCGTCATTACCCCCGGCCATGCCAGGGGAAGTTCTATGCGCAGCAAAGCGCTCAGGGGGCGCAACCCGCTGGCCGCCGCCGCTTCGCGCAGGGACGTCGGGATCGCCTCGAAGGCGCGCTGCGCCGGTTGGATGGAAAATGGCAGGTTGAAGATGACCGAGGCCACGACCAATCCCTCGAAGCTGAAGACCAATTGGTGGCCGAACAGCCCCTGCCAGGCCGCACCGATCGGAGAGTTCCGCCCGAGCGTGACCAGAAGGTAGAAGCCGAACACGGTCGGCGGCAGGACCAGCGGCAGCATCACAAGCCCCTCGACCACACCCTTTCCCCGGAACTTACGGGTCGCCAGAAACCGCCCGAACAGGATCGATACCGGTAGAAGCAAGGCCACCGTCCACGCAGCCAGCGAAAGCGAAAGCCAGAGCGCCTGCCAATCCATGCGTCTAACCCGGCACGGTAAAGCCGTGGCGCGCCAAGATTTCAAGCGCAACAGGCATTTTCATGTAGCGATAGAACGCCTCTGCCACGGGCCCCGCATTCCGCACCAAGGCCATGCGCTGCATCAGCGGCTGGTGCCAATCGGCGGGAATGAGCGCAAATTCCCCCAGCGGCTGGAGCTGTGGCGACTGGGCCAGGGACCAAGCGATGATGCCTCCATCGGCGCTGCCCGACAGCGCGAACTGCGCGGCCTGGCTGACATTTTCACCCAACACCAGCGACGGTTCGATTGCCGTCCAGATGCCCACATGCTGCAGGACCTCCATCGCCCGCATGCCATAGGGCGCGTGCTGGGGATTGGCGATTGCAAAGCGCGACACCTGCCCGGCGCCAAGCGCGCGGTGCAGGTCTTCCAGCGTCCCGTCGGCTGCCAGCGCCGACCCTTGGTTCGGAACTGCGATGGCCACGCGCCCCTGGGCGTAGAGAGCGCCCTCGTCCCGCAAGAACCCGTCGCGGGCCAGATCGAGAACAAAGCTTTCATCGGCCGCCATGAACATTTCAAAAGGCGCGCCTTCGCGGATCTGCCGCGCGAAATTGCCGGTGGACCCGAACGCAAGCCGCAGTTCGTGGCCGGTTTTCATGGCGAAAGCGGCGGCGATATCCTGAACCGCAAAGCGCAGATCCGATGCCGCGGCAATAATGGGCGGTTCCTGCGCCCGTGCCGCTGCGGGTTGCGCAATGGCGGCAATTCCGCAGGCGAGAGTCGCTGCCCCGAACATGCGGCGGGTGAGGTTCATATCTGCGCTCCGGGTGAATGTGCCACCATTTTTCCTTGGCAAAATATCCACGCTCGCTCCCAAAGGGTCAATTGCTATTTCTTGCCGCAGACCATCCGGCTCTGTGGCAAGGACCTCTGCGACGAGTCCCTCCAGAAAACCAAAAAAGAGTACGCCGACACAGGCAACTGGCGCTGCAATAGACGGCCTTTGGATTGGGTCCGGCCGTCTCAGCCGCACGAACGACATATTTCATCATCCTTGACCGCCAGTCGATCAACGGCGATGCCCGCTTTGCCTCCTGTCGGCTCGCCACGTTGCTCAGCTTGCAAGCGTTCGAAACCGGTGCCGAAATTTTGGCGGGGCTGACTTTCAGTCCATCGAAAATCCCTGTGAAAATAGCACCGCTCCAAATTGCGCGGGTTTCGTTTCATCAGTGGTCAAGGATGACTCAGGGTCCAAAACCGGATGCCAGAACCGAGATTGCGGTTCGCAAAAAATCGCGCGAGCATTTTGACAAAACCAAGACTCCAGCACTGCCTGTGGCTGCATAAGCTTACGCAAGGAATATTCGGCTGGACAGCACGGAAGTTTTCTTGACGCTACACAGATCAGCCTCAGCCGAACTCCGCGGCCATGGCCGCCTCCAGCGCGTCGCGGATGAGAGGGTTGGGGAAGCGGCGACGCAGAGTCACAGCAAAGAAAGTCTCCGACAGCCCGTCGAGCTTGGCAAGCTCGACCAGCCGGCCTGACGCAAGCTCGTCCTGTACAACGATGGGTGGGATTACAGCGAGCCCCGCACCCGAGCGCGCCAGAAGCCGCAGCATGGCCATGTCATCGGCTTCGGCGACGATGCGGGGCAGGATTGAGAACCCGTCGAACATAGCGTCGATGGCCGCCCGCAGCGCGCTTCCGGAGGCAGGCAGGATCAGTGGCCGGCTTTCCAGCAAGTCGTGCAGCGGCTGCCCAGCAAGATCGGGCGGACCGATCAGACTGACTGGTTGCTCGGCAATGCTGTGGATCAAGTGACGGCTAGCTGCGTCTTGCGCGGGGGGGTGGTTGGTAAGCACCACGTCAAGCGTTAGTGCCTCTAGACCGGCGATGAGCTGAGACTGCGGACCGGAGCGCAGAATAACTTCGACATCTTCTTGCACAAGAAAGGGCGCGATGAAACCAATCTGAAAGTTGCGCGACAGCGTGGACAATGCGCCGACGCGCAGAACTCTCCGACCGGCGTGGCGGTCGCGCAGAGTGGCCACGAGATCGTCTGCGGTCCGGAAGATCGACTCGGCATGGTCGAGCGCAATCCGTCCTGCCTCGGTCAGCACCAGCCCGCGTCCGCGGCGCTCGAACAACTGATGGCCAAGCGTGCTTTCGAGCGTCTTGATCTGTGTCGACATCGCCGACTGCGACAGGTTCAGCCGCTGCGCCGCGCCGGTGAGCGTACCTTCGCGCGCGACTGCACGGAACAGGTGAAGATGGTGAAGGTTGAGCTTGGCCATTGTTCCATCAGATCGAACGTTTGCACTAAAATTATGTAATTTTCTGGATGACGCCAAGAGTTTATGTCCGCTCCACAGTTCCTTGAACGTGGAGATTGACAATGGATGCCCTTCTTGCCTTCCCGGGCCAATTCGCGCCTCTGGTTTTGCTGATCGGCGCTGCCACAATGATGATCACACCGGGCCGTCGTCCGCCCCGTGCGCGCTGGCTGCCAGAAAGCGCAAGCCTTGTCGCGCTAGTGCTGGCCCTTTCCGGGGCCGCCATGCTCGCGACAGGTTCCGCGCCAAAGACCGGCGTCAGCGGATTCGGGCAGCTGCTCATGCTCGACGTGATCGGCGCGACAATGTCGCTGCTTGTTGCCTTTATCGGCTGGATCGTGACACGCTATTCAAAGCGCTACATGGACGGCGAAGCGCAGGAGGGGCGGTTTCACGCATTGATGCTGACCACGCTGGCCATTGTTCTGGCGTTGGTCCAAGCCGGCCATATTGCCGTTTTGGTCGCAGCTTTTCTGGCAACCGGGATAGTGTTGCGTCAACTCTTGCTTTTCTATTCGGATCGGCCGGCGGCGCGGAGAGCGGCAACGAAGTTCTCCCTGGTCTGGCACGCCGGCGATATAGCGCTGGTGCTTGCAGCAGGTCTGCTTTGGGTGTCTTTCGGCACCGCCGATCTGACCGCACTGCGCGAGTCTGTGCAAGCGCAAGGCCTGGGCGCTGCGGGACAGGCAGCCGTGGCACTCATTGTGCTGGCAGCGCTCTTGAAGACGGCAGCCTTCCCCGTGCACGGCTGGCTGACTGAGGTGATGGAGGCGCCTACCCCGGTTTCGGCGCTACTGCATGCAGGGATCATCAATGCAGGCGGAGTCCTGCTGATCCGGCTCGCAGAGCTGGTGCAGGCCAGCCCTGCGGCGATGGCGGTTCTGGTCCTGATGGGCGGGCTCACTGCTCTCTTTGGGGCGGTGGTGATGCTGACACAAAGCGCGGTCAAGACGGCACTGGCCTGGTCGACGGTCGGGCAGATGGGCTTCATGCTGATGCAATGCGGGCTGGGCTTGTGGCCGATTGCGCTCCTGCACATCGTCGCCCATGGGCTCTACAAGAGCCATGCCTTCCTGACTGCCGGTATGGCCGTGGCCGAGGTCAACGCCGCGCGCCGTCCGGGGCCTGTGGCGGTGCCGGGATGGGGGGCAGTGTTTCGGGCCTTTGCCCTGGCGCTGGCACTTTATGCGGCTATGGCGGGGGCTTTCATGGCCATCGCCGGGCCGAAGTCACCGCAGGCGTTGGCGCTGGGCGCGATTCTTGTCTTCGGCGTCGCCTACCTCGTGGCGCAGGGGCTGGCCGATGCCGCGCCGCGGGCGCTGACGCGCCGCACCGCACGCGCCGCGCTCGCCGCCACGGTGGCCTATTTTGCCTTCCAACTCGGCGCGCAAGCGCTCTGGGGCGCTCATCTGCCCGAACCGCCCGTTCCGGGCCCGCTGGAATGGGCGCTGATCGTGCTCGCGGTTACGTCCTTTGGGTTGGTGGCGCTTGCTCAGGCTCTGTTTCCGCTCTGGGCGAACCACCCAGCCGCTGCAGGGCTGCGCGTGCATGTCACCAACGGCCTGTACCTAAATGCGCTCATTGACCAGGCGATCGGCGGCTTCCGCACTGTGAAGTCCAAATAAACGCGAAATAAGGATCTTACGAAATGTTCATGCAAGAAATCGACATAGCGCCAGCCCGGCTGTCGGCGATCCTGAAGGCCGCCGAGGCCGCCGTGCGGGCGATCCCGCCCGCCTTCCCGCTTGATGCCACGGTGGCAGTCAACCCCTTTCTTGGACAGGCGGGAGAAAACATGACCGTAGCGGCGGCACGTCTTGCGCGCGTATCCGGTGCGGCGCTCTTCCGTCCGCGCACTGAGCTTGCAGCCGAGGTTGCAGCAGGGCGTATCACCGATGACGATCTCGCAGCGGGGCTGATTGCCTGCACCTCACCGCTTAAACCGGCCAACTTGGCGCTTCTAAAGGCCAAGATGCATGCGCCGACACCAGCGCCCCGCGCTCTGCCAACCGTTGCCGATCTTGCTGCCGAGTTGAGCGGGACCGACTGGCCCGCCGTGATCGAACGCTGCGTCGGCCTCTGGGCGGCCGGTCACTTCGACCGGGGGCAAGCGTTTTGGTTACCTGCGACGGATGCCCCCGCCTGGGCCGCCTGGAGGGCCTGGGCCGCGCGCGACCTGACCCCCGAGATCGCCGGACTCCATGGCTTCTGCGCGCATGTCGCAGCCGTCCCAGACACCCCGGAGCGAGCGATCGCCAGAGCGGCCGAGTCGCTGGGCATCGAGGCAGACGCGGCCGAAACGGCCTTTCACCGGCTGCTTTTGGATCTCGGTGGCTGGGAGCAGCACGCTCGCTGGTTGCTGTGGAAGGCCGAGCAAGAGAGAGGGACCGACCGCACCCTTCCGGCGCTGCTAGCGATCCGTCTGACCTGGGAGGAGGCTCTTTTTGCGCAGTACCCCGAACTCGCGCCCCGCTGGGCCGAGGTGGTTCGGGCGCATGCCGAACCCGTCGCGCCAACCCCGGATCTCGTGATTGACGCAATCCTTCAGGATGCCGCCGAACGTGCCCTCCAGCGGCGCCTCGACGAGCGGCTCGATGGGCCCGCCGCCCTGCCCTCGGCACGCTCGACGCTGCAGGCGGCCTTTTGCATCGACGTGCGCTCCGAGCCGTTTCGCCGCGCTCTCGAGGCGCAGGCACCGGGGATCGAGACCCTTGGTTTCGCTGGTTTCTTCGGCCTGCCGGTCGCGCATTCTCCACATGGCTCCGATGCGGTCGAGGCGCATCTGCCAGTGCTGCTGACGCCCGCCCTGCGCAGCTCGAGCCAGCAGCCCGGGACCGCCGAGAAGGCGACACGCATTGACGCGCGGGCAGTGCGCGCCTGGGGGCGTTTCCGGCAGGCGGCAGTCTCGTCTTTTGCCTTTGTGGAGGCGGCGGGGCTCGTCTATGGCTGCAAGCTTCTGGCCGGCACATTCGGCAAGGCCGCCGCAGCAGCGACGCCAGAACCCGCCCCTCGCCTTGCAGATACGCTCTCGCCTGAACGCCGGGCGGAAATCGTGGCCGACGTGCTCAAGGCAATGGGCCTTCGTGAAGGATTCGCACGGCTGATGTTACTCGTCGGCCATGGCGCACAGGCCACCAACAACCCCCACGAAAGCGCCTATCACTGCGGCGCCTGCGGAGGTCACACAGGTGCGGTTTCGGCGCGGCTTCTGGCCGCACTACTGAACGATCCAGAAACCCGTGCGCATCTTCCGGGGCTCGGGATCGCGCTGCCCGAGGACACGCACTTCGTGGCCGCGCTGCACGACACCACAACCGAGGAAGTGAGTTTGTTCGATGCCGAAGCCCCCGCCACGCATGCGCCGGAGCTTGCACAGACCCGCGCGTGGCTTGCAGCGGCGAGTAATCAGGCGCGGATGGAGCGCGCTCTCAAGCTTCCCGGCGCAACGCCCCAAACCGTGGCGACGCGGGCGCGCGACTGGTCCGAAATCCGCCCCGAATGGGGGCTTGCGGGCTGTTCCGTGTTTATCGCCGCCCCGCGCGCGGCGACCGCTGGCAAGGATCTCGGCGGGCGTGCCTTTCTGCACAGTTACGACTGGAAGGCGGACGAGGGCTTTGCCACGCTCGAGTTGATCCTGACCGCACCTGTCGTGGTGGCAAGCTGGATCTCCCTGCAATACTACGGCTCAAGCCTCGCACCCGAAGTCTTCGGGGCCGGCAACAAACTCATCCACAATGTCGCAGGCGGCATCGGCGTGGTCGAGGGAAACGGCGGGCGGCTGCGGGCAGGACTGCCCTGGCAGGCAGTGCATGACGGCATGCGTCAGATGCATGAGCCGCAGCGCCTGACCGTGCTCATCGAGGCCCCGCGCGAAGCGATCTCGGACATCCTCGCCCGCCACAGCGAGGTTGCGGCGCTGTTCAACAACGGCTGGCTCCACCTGCTGCAACTCGAATCTGGACGCGTCGCCGCTCGCTATCGGCCAGGTGGAGAATGGCGGACACAAACCGTTCCAAGGCAGGTAGCTTGAGCGTTAAAGACGCATCGCCTTCGGTATCATGCATGGCAAAGAGGCGGTGTTCGCACTGCCTCGGCACAAGGTCTCCGCCTCTTGCGCGCCATCGGCCGGGCATGGCGCTAGCGGAAGATTCTGGAGGCCGGCTAGGTCGCCACACTCACGGATCTCGCCGCCGACGAGGGCCTGTCCGACCGCTACTTCGGCCACCTCAAACGCCTCGCCTGGCTTGCGCCCGAAGTGATCGGGCGCCTCGTCGTCCACCGCGAGCCCTGCACGATCACGATCGGCGGCTACACCGGCAGGCTTTCCGGTAAACCCGGCGCGATTGATACGCCACATGCTTACCCCCAGTCAAAATCATAACTCTACGAAAAACTCTGAAGAAGGAATGAAACTTCAAAGATCGCACCAGCAAAGCAGTCAGAGTAATGGGGAAAACAGCCGCGAAATTGGAGCGCCAACGCGAACTCTCCAAGGTTGCTCCATCAGTGTCTTTGTGAGTTCAAACGACCGCGTAAAGTCAGCTTCGAGCATCGCGTGCAACTGGGAAGCAGCGCGAGTGTCGAAAAGCATTGCCATGGCCTCGAAGTTCAAACGGAATGAGCGGTTGTCCATGTTCGTTGTGCCCACTGCCGCCACAGCATCATCGACCAGGACGACTTTCTGATGCATGAAGCCCGCATCGTATCGAAAGACCTTGACCCCCGCGTCGCGAATTTCGTCGAAATACGCAAAGGCTGCAAGCCAGGGCACTTTGTGGTCGACGACTTCGGGAACGAGTATCCGAACATCAACGCCACGCAGCGCGGCGAATTTCAAGGCCGCGATCACGTCGGTGTCCGGCACGAAATAGGGCGAGGCAATCCAGATGCGGTCTTTGGCCATGGAAATGCAGGCAAAGAAAAACAACGCCCCGGTTTCCATCTCGTCCGCCGGGCCGGTCGCCATCAGCATCGCGGCCATGTCATCCCCGGCCAGGGGGGCATCCCAGAGCAGATCGTCAAGCAGCACCTCTTCGGTGGCCCAGTGCCAGTCCTCGGCAAAGATCAGCTGCAGCTGTGACACAATCGGCCCTTGCAGCCGGGCATGGGTGTCGCGCCAGTCGCCAAATTTCGGGTCCAGTCCTTTGTACTCGTCGCCGAAATTCAGCCCGCCGGTAAAGCCGGTCTTACCATCCACGATGATTGTCTTGCGGTGGTTGCGGAAGTTGAGGTGAAAGCGCGTCCGGGGCCCGGGCATTTTTTTGGGGTCGACGAATTCTACGCCGCCCGCACGTAATCGATCGAAGTAGGTTGCGGGCAGCGCAATCGAGCCGACCGCATCGACGAGGAACCTAACGCTAACGCCCCGGCCTGCCGCCGCGATCATTCGCTCGGCCAATGCGCGCCCCACACCGTCGTCCTTGACGATATAGGATTGCACCAGCACATAATTCTCGGCCTCATCGATGGCATTGAAGATGTCTGCGAATGTTTCCTCGCCATCGACAAGCAGCCGCATGGAATTGCCGCGCACTGCCGGAAACCCGGAAATCGCCTCCAGCGGCCGGGGCGACACCGGCAGCGGTGCCACGGGCCTATACGTTTCAGCATGGACGCGCAGGCCTTCCATCACGCGTTCGCTGCCCTTGCGCGAAAGTATGAATCCCCGGTATTTGTGATGGCCCAAGAATAGGTAGAGTGGCACGCCCAGGTAAGGCGCGGCGATCAGCAGGATGGCCCAGCCCACCGCCCCTTGCGGCGTGCGTGCGGTTTGAACGGCGCGCCAAGCGAAGAAGATGGCAATCCCCTCGAGGACAACCAGAAAGGCCAGGATAAACTCAGTCATTGAGGTCCTCCTTGTCCGGGCCGGGCGTCTGATGAGGCGCCGGGGAATCCGTTTTTATCGTTTGGGTCGGATGGGCCAGTTGGGTTCCCACTTCTGCGACCAGAGACAGGATTTTCAGGCTGAGGTTTTCGCTGACGCGTAGAAAGTCTGAATAAGTCGGCGATCGGCTACGCCCGTAGAACAAAATATCTATCGAATGGTCGCTCAGCCCCGTGACGCGCACGTAGCACGGGGCGTCATCCGAGGTATCAAAATCGCCGCTTTCGTGCATGTAGCGCTGCAGCCCGTCGCGAACGGCGATCACCTGACTTTCGCTGGCAGAGAGCACCAAGCCGAAGGTCATCATGATCCGACGATGCTTCATCCGGGAATAATTCAGCACAACGCTGTTGGCCAGTTCCGCGTTTGGAACGAAGCGTGGGATCTGGTCAAATCCAACAACCAGAGTCGAGCGCAGGTCCACCCGCTCCACAACACCGGCGACCAAACCCTCAACATCAATCGTATCTCCGGACACGAAGCGCTCTTCGCTGCTGTTGGTCATGCCGGCAAGCAAGTTTCTTACTAGGTCTTGTGAGGCGATTGCCAGCCCCGCGCCAAGCACGCCGACACCCGTCAGCGCACCAGAAATGTCGATCTCCCAGACCTCGAGCAATGCAGCTAAACCAAAAAGAACAACTGAGAACTGTGTCACTCTAACAGTCCAGTCCTGTTCGAGACGGATAGACTTCGCGTGTTCTTCACTGCTCAACATGGAAACGAATACGGCTGCCAATCGATACCAGCCAGAAAACACCGCAATGATGCATATCGATGTCAACACTCGACGCAAAAATCGGGAGAGTAGTTCCGGAGGCTGGATAATCTCTAGAACTATAAACATAGCAAAGGTGACGAGAAGCAC
Source organism: Ruegeria sp. BHSC037 (assembly GCF_059613045.1). NCBI lineage: Bacteria > Pseudomonadati > Pseudomonadota > Alphaproteobacteria > Rhodobacterales > Roseobacteraceae > Ruegeria > Ruegeria sp. BHSC037. The sequence continues at coordinate 71,777 of NZ_JBXWRT010000005.1, read as the reverse complement.
TTGAACGGCTTCACGCAGCTTGCCGCGTATTTCCTCTGATATTGCGCTTTCGAGGCGCCGCATGAGAAAACTCAGAAGCTGCAGCACACAATTTGCCAATGGCTTTCTAAAAACGTACACCAAAACAACGAAAGCCAGTAAACTGATCGCAAGAACTGGATCGATGCTCTCAACCCAAATGGATATGTTTTCTGCTGTTCTCTCTATGCTTGATTTCCCAAAAGTGTTGTCCAGATGAGTGGTCACAGCAAAAGACTTCCCATAAATTACACTCGCCAAGCAGCCTGATTTCATGATCCTTGGCTGATCACTGTCCAAAAAACTACAAGTTCTAAGCCTATTTTGCGCGCCCTGTTTTTGGGGCAAGTGTTACGCTCGCAGTATCGATAATCGGCGCCAAAAAGTGCAGAGCAGCTGGTAGATTGAAGGCAGGAGCATGCGCTAGCTTTTGTCCTTTTTTGAGCTCTCCGTGGTGTTCCGGATCACTGCGCTGACCACGCTGCTTGCAACTTTGGGGGCTATGGAACCCAACGGGTCATTCGCCATTTTCTTGACGGCTTCCGCCGTGGCCTTGGCTTCTTCGGAAAAGGCTCGGATCTCGGCCTCGATGTCTTCAAGGGCCATGTCCCGCACCTCTGCAACCGGTGCTGTTTCCTGTTCCGCGCTGGACTTACCTGCAATCGAAATCAAGATCGCGGCGACGATCAAATTCGCCAGCGACACAACCAAAGCCGCAATTGGCGCCGAAACACTTTGCGAAAGCGCCAAGTATGCCGACGCGTTCAACATGATCAAACCGACTGCCGCAGCGATACCCGCCGCTGCCATCAGACCGGTTTGTCGCCGCAATACGGCCAAGTGCCGCTGAGCGATCAGTCGCTCGGAACGAAGGACGATAGAAACGTTTCTGGAGATGCGGTTCATGACAAGTTCCCTACTTTGAGCGACCGATCAAATATCCCAGAGCGAATACCCCCAATGTAAGAAGCAGGGGATGTTTGCTCGGCAATTCTTCGATTTGTGCCAAAAGCTCAGAAAGCTCGCTGTCCCACCCCCCCGGCTCCCGCTTTTCATCGATGTTGTCGGGCACTTTCTGCGTTTGCGCTGATGAACCGCCATTTTCCTTGAGCTTCTCGCGAAGAACAGCCAGTTCAGCTTCGAGCTCAGCTTTTGTCGCCATGGGGCGATCTCCCATTTGGTTGCGTTGTCCGAGGTCGAGGCACGTGAAACCGGACACTTTACAAGGCAGAGACACTTCTGCTCATTCAGCGCAGGACGTTTCCATCGCCACTCTTGCCGGGAACCATGCCCACGGCCCCTTTCGCTGCGCGCGGTCGGGGCAGCTCGGACCTAAGACTTCTTGAACTTGTCGTAGGCCGCCTTCATCTGCAGGCCAATCGCCCGCGCCGCCTCGCCCACTTCCTCGGCGCTTTTTTCGAACTCGTCGCGTGTCAGGAACTTGTCCCACTGAGCGGTCAACTCTTTCCATTCGTCCTCGGCTTCCTTCGTCGCCAGGTGCAGTTGGAGCCGCAGCTCGTCTCGACGCCGCTGCAGGTCCTCCATTAGATCCTTGATTTCCATACCCATTCCTCCTGTGTCATCACATGCTGATAGCGTAGTGCCGTCTTGAAAATACATCAAACCTTTACTTTTGGCGATCTGCGAACCTCGCTGCGCCATGATCGCCGTGCCACGCACGAGCAGAAGATTTTTGCGTATGGAGCAACCAGCCGAATGCAGCTAGGATCTTTTGCCAGAGGCCATTTGCTTCACGAGGAAAAGGCCAGACTCACGCTGACGAGTTACGCTGAGGTCAGCCCGCGCTCGCGATCCAAGGATAGGACCACGCAACATGGACCAAAACACGCCTACCCGACCAGCTGCGACCTTGGCGTTTTGGGCTTACTCTTCAATTGTTGTGGGAACTACCGTTACAGGGCTTTTTGTTCTTAAAGAGCTACTGATACCTCTGGCCATTTCTGGCCTGCTATTCGTACTCATTGTATCTGTCATTGATCGTATCGCAGCAATTCGGATCGGTGGCCGTTCGGTTCCGATTTGGCTGTCATATGTTTTGGGCTTCTTTCTTATCGTGGCCGGTATCCTCGCTATCTTGAGTGTACTGTCGGCTCAGGCAAAGGAAGTGGCAGCCGCGGTCCCACGATATCAAGACCGGTTCGCCGGAATCCTTGCGAATATCGTCGAGATCATTGGGGACGATAATGCAAACGCGGTTGTCAACGTCATCCAGGACTTGGATGCCTCGGGGTTTGCAGTGGAAACGGTCAGCTCGGCCAAGACGTTCTTGTCCGGCGCTTTCTTGGTTCTCCTGTACTTGCCGTTCATGTTGATTGAACGCCGCCCAATGCGGGAAAAGCTGGCAATCTCTGCCAATGATCCAGAGCTGGGTGCGGAAATAGGCAGGACCGTCATTCACATCTCAGAGTCCCTGCAACGGTATGTGGGCATCAAAACATTTGTGAGCGCTCTAACCGGGCTTTTGTGCTATGCGATCATGAAATCCGTCGGCCTGGACTTTGCCGAAACGTGGGGCGTCCTGACGTTCGCCCTGAACTTCATTCCGTCCATTGGTTCGGTGCTGGCCGTCATTTTCCCGGCGGTTGTCGCGCTGGTCCAGTTCGATGGCTATTCCGCATTACTGATCATCGTTCTGGGCTGCGGAGCAGTCCAATTCGTCATCGGCAACATTTTGGAGCCTGCTCTTACCGGGAAATCTCTCAACTTATCCCCGATGATGGTCATTGTCGCCTTGACGACATGGACGACGATCTGGGGTTTGCCTGGCGCTTTTCTCAGCGTTCCCATTACGGTTTGCGTAATGATAATTTTTGCCCATGTTCCCGGCCTGAGATGGGCGGCGATCTTGATGTCTGGCGACGGAAGGCTCTCGACACCTGATCAGGAGACAGCGTCCGTTAGGCCCACAATCGAAGATGCTGAGAATAGCTCACAGACGGATCTGGAGATCGAGGCCAATCGGCTTAGGGAAGAGTATGAAAAGAACCGTGCCAAGTGAGCCGGAGAGCGCCAGTCAGTCTCGAAGGTCTGCTTGCGTCCAACCCCACGCTGTCTTTCGACACAAAGAAAGATGAACCGGGACTATTCTGAGCTGCGACAGGGGCTTTGTGCCGCGCCACCGCATCTTTCCCTGCGGTCGTTTCGGGCTTACTGTCTTTAACATTTCGCAAGTGACGCGAAAACAGAAGGTGCCGTCCCCTCCCAACGATGAAACGCCTCTGAAAAACTCTGCCTATGTTCAAACCCCAATAGGTCACTCGTCTCGTTGATCGATCGTCCGGCAGCAAGTTCTATCCGTGCTTTTTGGTGCACAGCAGTATTTCTAAGATCGCTGAATGTCGTTCCCCTATTTTTTAGGCGCAACTGAAGGGTGCGCGCGTTGGTGTCGAGCAGATAGGCTGCCTCGGACAGTCGAAGCGGGCGAAAGCGCGTGTTCAAAGCCGCGGCGTTCATCTTGTTGAGCAGCAGGGCTAAGTCCGCGTCGTTTTCAAGTTGATCCAATTCTTCAACGATCAAGGGCAGGAAAGCGTTTAGTTCCGGGTTCGAGAATTTCAGGGGGCTTTTCAGCAGATGTTCATCGAACTCCAAAGCATATTCCGAAGCAGATACGAACCGCTGTACTTTTGGAAACACGCCCAGATGTGCGCACGAAGCACCCGGGAAAAAAATTTTCAGATCAGCGTTCGAGGTTCTATCCGATAGACAAACCAGATAGCAAAGCAATGAAATCAAATACTTGGAGCTCTCGTCAAAGCCATCGGCAACAAGCGGCGCAGTAGACACCGATACTCGACACCGGTTTCGTTGCAAGCGAATGTTTATTTTCCCTGCGCTGACAAGGCCGTCCATTAGCCGCTGTGCTGTTTTCAACGCTGTCCATAAAGTGTCGGAGTGGATGCAGGCCTTTCCGAATAAGCCTAGTGTTCCCAAATCTGGTGCCATTCCGGCCCGTAAGAGCAGATTTCCATCCTCGTCATCGGAACCGACACGCGCCATGACGTGCAGATAGTCGAAATAAGGCAACCGGGCTTCGGCAAACCATTGACCAACACTGTCTCTCAGGTCCCGCCTGATCCGCGCCGCCTTAGAGGGATGCGTCTTTGAAAAGAGCTCAAGGGGCGCGCGCACGAGCGCCAACCGGACCTTAGGAGATTCCTCTACCTCCGAGAGCTTAGCATTCGATTTTTGCGCGTTCGCCGACATGTCTCAAGCCCTTGTGATCTAATCTGTTCTACAGAATCACCGCATGCAGAAAAGCAGATAGCGTGAGTTCGAGTTTAGAGTGCGGCAACGCGGTATCAAAGCGTTTCGCCTTGTTTCCGGCGCTTGGCCTAATGGACGTTGCCTGTTGGGGCTGGAATGCGGAGGCTCGATCGGGCTCTGCATGAACACCTTCAAGTGATCCGGGAAGGATTGGCCAGATGACCCTTGGGAAAGCTTCCCAAAAGATGCTTCGACGGATTTCTTACAGGGCCTGTGCAGTGTCGCCGGGGCAGGCAGCAGGCATAACCGGAGCGGCGTCTGCGAACGTTCCGATCAAAGCGTTCATATTGTTCGCTTCGATTTGTTTGTCCCTGACAGCGGGTGTCGCCCTGGCGTCGCCGGACAGCGAAAACCAAGCCGCTGCCCAAGCCAACAATCCCCTGGCGGACATCCGTGCGCTCAACCTCCAAAACTACTATGTTGGCGCGTTCAATGGCGATCCGAACGGCTCAGGAAACCAATTCGTTCTGCGTTATGCGCAGCCTTTGCGGATCGGAGCTTCGAACTGGCTAATACGAGCCTCGCTTCCGATGAACTCTCTACCCGTCGGTCCGGGTTTCTCAACCGTCTCCGGCATCGGCGATCTGGATATTTTTGCTGCCTATCAGTTCGACACCGGAAACCCTGCAACCAGTTTTGCCATCGGGCCTCAGATCGTGGCGCCTACAGGAAAGAACGGTCTTGGGGCGGACCAGTGGCAATTGGGTCTTGCCAACGTTTACTTCAACGCGATTTCACCATTGGTTCAGTACGGTTACCTGCTGACCTACCGCGGAGGCGTCGGTGATACGAATGGCAAACCCCGTGCCAGCGTGGCCGCTTTCCAACCCTTTGTTTTTTATCAGCTGGGCAAAGGTTGGTATTCAGGTGGCGCCCCGATTTGGAGCTACAATTTCGAGAACGACAACTATGCAGTCCCGCTTGGGCTGAGGCTGGGTAAAGTGACCCGGCAAGACAAGACTATCTTCAACGTTTTTGTCGAACCCCAGTACTCCGTTGCCAGGCGCGGGGCCGGCGTGCCGGAATGGCAGATCTACCTGGCTTTGAACATGCAGTTTCTCAAATAGCCGGGTTTCCCCGTTTCCATCCACATATGAACCGAAAAGAGGAGCAATTTCATGGAAAAGTTTGTAGCAGTCGTGTTCGACTCAGAAGAAGCCGCTTTCAAAGGGGCGGAGGCGTTACGGGATCTGCACCGGAACGGTGAACTGGCGGTATACGCAGCTGCCGTGATCGGTAAAGACGAAGACGGACAGGTCGCGGTCAAGAAAGCCCAGGACGAAGGCCCGATCGGCACGGCCTTCGGAATGATGATCGGCGCCATGGTCGGTGTTTTGGCCGGACCCGCCGCTATCGCGTCTGGCGCGGCCGTCGCGGGGACAGCCGCTGCCAGCCAGGCCGCGCTTGGCGGCATGGCCATGGGAAGTATGACCGGTGGTCTTTTTGGCGTTTATCGCGACCTTATGGTTTCCGGCGTAGACATGACGATGCTCGATCAGGTTTCCATTGAGTTGCTTCCGGGCAAATCTTGCATCGTTGCGTCCGTCGACGAGATATGGACGGCACCCCTCGACACCAAGATGGCTGAAATCGGGGGCACAATTTTCCGCAAACCCCGCGTCGATGCGGTCGATGAGCAGTGGGAAGCGGAAATGCGTGCCATGGACCGCGAACTTTCTGAACTGGACGAAGAGTTGCGGGCTTCCCACGAAGAAAACAAGGCCGCGATCATGGCCAAAGTTGATACCGTGAAGGCGCGGATCGCGGAAAACAACAAGAAGATCAATGAGCGCCTTGACGCAATGGATGCAGAAATGGACGCGCGTCTGGATGCTCTTGACGAGCAGATCGCCAAAGCCTCTGCTGAACGAAAGGCAAAATTTGAAAAGCGCAAGGCCGAGATCAAGGAAGAGTACAAGGTCCGCAAGGAAAAGCTGAAAAACTCTGCCGAATTGGCGCGCGAGGCGTTGAAACCCTGATTTCTTGGTGGCTCCCGGACAGGTCCAAAACCGCAAATCCTTTCTATTCCATTGGGTAGAGTATCTGCCGGGAGCATAAAAGTCGGGAGACACGCAAGAACCAAGACAGGCTGGGCTTTTCGGTCAATCCTATAAGATCTTCTGGAAAGCCCACCCAATCAACTCAGGAGGTACAGACATGCAAAACAGGTTTCTTTGGGTTCTCATGGGGATTGTATCTCTGCTGGGTGGGTTATTTGCCCTTGCAAATCCGGTATTGGCCAGCGGTTTCGCGACCTTAGTGATAGCTTTTGTCTTTATGGCCTTCGGCGTCGCTCAGGTGATCGCCGCCTTTCGTGATGAAACAAACACCGTAAAGTTCTGGACTATCCTTCTCGGGATCATGTGGTTTCTCATCGGCTTGATGATCTTGGGTCGGCCTTTGATGGGCATGGTGGTTCTAACCACTTTGATAGCAATTGCGTTCCTGTTCGGCGGCGCGGCCAAGATCGCGTATGCGTTTGCTCTGGAGGATCGAAAAGCTTTCTGGATGGTCTTGATCTCCGGTGTCGCCTCGCTTGCGCTTGGCGTCATTATCTTCATGGATTGGCCGGTTTCCGCTGTCTCGACTCTCGGCATACTTCTCGGGGTAGAGCTTGTCGCCGACGGTGTGTCTTCGTTCGCCTTGGCGTTTAGCAAGGGCAAGACAAAAGCAGCGGCAACTTAAAGGGACCGCTTCATATCGGACGATAGTAATTCCGTCATCATCGGGCAGTCCATGGATAAATCCGCCGGAGAGAGCATGAACGCCGCCGTGACTGTCCGTTCCGGCGAGATCGCGCAACCGCAAGGCGATTAGGCGTAGCTGTTGGAAAGCACTTTCGGGCATCGCCCGAGACACAGGAGGAAATCATGTTATTCACTAAGATAACCAGAATGTGCGCCATAGCGGCGACAGCTCTGGGACTAACGTCCGCGGCCGCTATGGCGCAAAACACGGAAAAACCCAATATTCTCGTGATCTGGGGCGACGATGTCGGCATGTTCAACATCAGCGCCTATAACCACGGAATGATGGGTTATCAGACGCCAAATATCGACCGTCTGGCGGCCGAAGGCGGAATGTTCACCGACGCATATGCTCAACAATCCTGCACAGCTGGTCGGGCCTCATTCATTCTAGGCCAACATCCGTTCCGTACCGGTCTTTTGACAATTGGCATGCCCGGGTCCAAGCATGGAATGCCCGAATGGTCACCCACGATCGCCTCGCTGCTCAAGAACCATGGCTACGCCACGGCACAGTTCGGCAAGAACCACCTCGGTGATCAGAATGAACACCTTCCAACCAACCATGGGTTCGATGAATTCTTTGGCAACCTCTATCATCTCAACGCAGAAGAGGAGCCTGAGGGCTACTTCTACCCGAAAGACCCCGAGTTTCGCGAGCGGTATGGCCCGCGTGGCGTGATCAAGGCATCGGCGGACGGTCAGATTGAGGATACTGGCCCGATGACCCGTAAGCGCATGGAAACGGCCGACGAGGAATTCCTCGCAGGCGCCCTGGACTTCATCGATCGATCGGTGGAACAGGACAAACCCTTCTTCGTTTGGATGAACACAACGCGAATGCATGTCTGGACTCGCTTGAAGCCGGAAAGCGTCGGATTGACCGGAATGGGTCTCTATCCGGATGGCATGGCCGAGCACGACGGCCATGTCGGACAATTGCTCGACAAGCTTGACGAACTGGGAATTGCGGATAACACAATCGTTATCTACTCTACCGATAACGGCGCCGAGAAGGTTTCATGGCCAGACGGCGGCATCACCCCTTTCCATGGCGAAAAAGGCACAACCTTCGAGGGCGGTTTTCGCGTTCCACAGTTAATTCGTTGGCCTGGCACTGTGAAACCGGGAACGAAGTTTAACGACATCATCAGCCATGAAGACTGGATGCCGACACTTCTCGCAGCGGCCGGCGAGCCGGATATCAAGGAGAAGCTGCTTCAGGGCCACACGGCGAACGGCAAGGATTTCCGGGTGCATCTCGACGGCTACAATATGATGCCGTATCTCTCGGGCGAGGTCGACGAGAGCCCACGCGACCGGATCTTCTACTTCTCAGCCAACGGTGAACTGAATGCGGTGAGGTGGAATGACTGGAAGGTGCATTTCGCAACGCTGGAGGGGAATATCACTGACGCCGTGCGCTTCGCTTCGAACTGGCCCAAGATCGTTCACTTGCGATCCGACCCTCTCGAAGAAATGTGGCTGGAATCGGAAATGTACCTGCGATGGATGGCGGATCAGATGTGGCTCTTCGTGCCGATCCAAGAAGAAATCCGTGATTTCATTGCGTCTATGGACGGTTACCCTTTCCGAGAGGGGCAGGTCTTGAATGCCAGCGGCATCAATTACCAGTCACTGCGAGCGTATCAGGTTTTGAAGGAGATCACTGAAAAGGGTATTATTGCACCCGCATACCAGTGATTAGGCCCAAAAAGACTGATTGCGGCGTGCCTCATTGGGATGCCGTGATCAAAAAACCATCGAATACGAGGAGAGGCAAATGAAGACGCTGTATTTGGTTGCGGGCCTCTTAACGCTTCTCTCCAGTACATCAAGCGCGCAAGAGAAGCCGCGCTTGGTCTTGCAGATCACCGTCGATCAGCTGCGTGGCGACCTGATCGATCGCTACGGCCAGCACCTGGGAGAGGACGGGTTTAGCCGCCTGATCGAAAGCGGCGTGCATTTCGTCGATGCCCATCACCGACATGCGAACACTGAAACTATCGTCGGACACACGACGCTCGCCACCGGCACGGATCCGGCGATCCACGGCATGGTCGCGAACCTGTGGTTCGACCGGATCGGAGGCTCGCAGTTTTACAACGTACAGGATCCCGACTTTCCGCTCGTAGGCGCTGAAGGCGTCGATACCGACGCCGAGATCGACCCCACCCAGCGGGCCGCGACGACGGATGGCCGCTCGCCCCGCAACATCCTGACGTCCACGATCTCAGACGAGATCGCGCTGCATTTCGGCCCCGAGGCGAAGGTCTTTGGCGTCTCTATCAAGGATCGCGGTGCTATCTCGATGGCAGGGCACGCGGGCACCGCCTACTGGTTCTCGAAGTCGGAAGGACGGTTCGTTACCAGCACGTTCTACCGGGAAGCCTACCCGGATTGGATTACCGAGTGGGAGGCAAAGGGCGTCGTGGCGCGCTACGCCGACACCGCGTGGGAGCTGTCCGCCACGCCAGACGCCTACATGTTCGGCACCCGCGACGATCAGCCATGGGAAACCGATTTCCCTGGCTTCGGACGAACGTTCCCGCACACATTCGGCGCGGCGGACGACAAGTATTTCACCACGCGTCTGACGCTGAGCCCCGCCGGCGACGAGATCACTGCCGACTTCGCCAAGGCGCTGATTGACAACGAGGGGCTCGGGCAGGACGATGTGCCCGACTACCTCGCCGTCAGCCTGTCTTCCACCGACTATGTCGGCCACATTTTCGGCCCCTCCAGCCTAGAGTCAGAGGATAACATTCTGCGGCTCGACCGGACGCTGGCCGACTTGCTGGCACATATCGACGACCGTGTCGGGCTGGACCGGACGCTCGTGGTTCTGTCTGCCGACCACGGCGCGCCAGAGCATCCAGACTACCTCACCACACTCGGCATCGAAGCTGGGACCTTCGACTTCGAGCGCATCGACACCGAGCCGGGTTTCGTGCGCCTGACTGCCGAATTCGGCGAGAGTCGCGACCTGATCCTCAATTTTTCCAACCCTTACTTGTATCTCGACACGGAAGAAATCGCGGCCCGCGGCTTAGACCCCGCCTTGGTGGAGCGCGCAGTGGCAGAGGAACTGGAGCGGCTGCCAGGCATCGCCCATGCGATCGCCAGCTCAGACCTTCGCGTGGGAGCAGTGCCACGAGGCAAGATCCAGGACGCAGTTCTGGCCAACTTCCACCCCGACCGCTCGGGCGACATTTACCTCGTCTTCGAACCGCACTGGTTCATCGCCGATTTCGACGGGCTGCATGTGGCCTCAGCCCACGGCTCGCCCTGGACTTACGACACGCACGTGCCCATAATTGTTGCAGGTCCTGGCATACAACCTACCCGGGTCTTTCGAAGGGTTGAAACGGTTGACGTTGCCCCTACCCTCGCAGCCTATTTGGGCACAAAGCCGCCCTCAGGTGCGCTGGGCCAGCCGCTTGTCGAAGCGCTGAGGTAATCTGCGAAAATGAGCTTGATTGCCGCTGTCGCCTTCACCTCAGTATTTCTTGCCGCGACAACGGTTGATGCTACCGGCGCCGTCCTTTCGCTCGATTTTGGCGGGATGTCGATGGGACTTTTCGGTGGATTGGCGCTATTTCTTCTGGGAATGAACTTCCTGTCAGATGGCCTCAAGAACGCTGCCGGCGACCAGATGCGTGTTGTGCTCCAGAAGTTCACCAAGAACAGGGTGATGGCCGCCATCACTGGTGCCGGCGTGACAGCCGTGGTCCAGTCTTCGTCCGTCACCACAGTGCTTGTGGTAGGGTTCGTGTCCGCCGGTGTCATGTCACTGCAACAGTCTGTTGGTGTGATCATGGGCGCCAACGTAGGGTCCACCATGACCGCTCAAATTGTGGCTTTTAGTGTTGAAGAGTACGCTCCGGCGATGATAACGCTGGGTTTCTTCACCAACTTCATCGCCAAAAAGGACCGAACCAGGCATCTTGGCTCTATCCTTTTGGGTCTCGGCCTCGTCTTTTTCGGGATGGGCATGATGAGTGCCGCAATGGTGCCTCTGCGTGGCTACGAGCCATTTCTCCGCCTGATGCAGTCGATTGCGGAAAGCCCGTTTCTTGCCATACTTATTGCGGCGCTCTTCACTGCGCTAGTGCAATCCTCTTCGGCCACTACAAGCATAATCGTGGTTATGTCCAGCGAGGGTTTGGTTTCCCTAGAGGCTGGAATCGCCATGGCGCTCGGCGCCAATATCGGGACATGCGTGACAGCCGCTTTGTCCTCGATCGGTAAACCGCTGGATGCGCGTCGTGCAGCGGCAGTACACGTCATTTTCAACGTCGCGGGTGTTTTGCTATGGTTGCCCCTGATTTCGTTCCTCGCCTCGCTGACGGTCTCTGTTTCGCCTAGCTACCCGGATCTTGTCGGTGCGGAGCGCTTGGCCGTTGAAACCCCGCGGCAGATTGCGAATGCGAACACGCTTTTCAACGTTATCAACACGGTGATATTCCTGTTCTTCACTCAGCAGATCGCCGCCCTTGCCATCCGCCTGGTGCCAGAGTCAAGGTCTACAGAGGCAACCGTTTCTGTCGTTCCGGAGTTTCTTGACGACGCGCTCCTGAGCACGCCAGTCATGGCGCTGCAAGCCGCGCGTGAAGAGACGGCACGGCTAGGAGGTCTCGCCCAAAACATGCTCGACGAGATTTGGGCAGTTGTACAATCGGGGGACAAAGCCAGACTCGACGAAGCCGAAAGCCAGGCAAAAACGGGTGCGGCCCTGCTGCCGCAAATTACGCGTTTTTTGGCGCGCGTTGGTGAAAGCGAACTGCGTGAAGCGGATGCAGACGAACGGGTCAATCTCGCCATTGCAGCCACCGAACTCAACATGGTTTCGGAGATCCTCAATGTTCGGATCTTGCCCGTTCTCCGTACGATACGTTCTAATGACGAAGAATTAGGACTCTCCGATATGTATAAGTTGATGGAAATGTCGGTTCGGGACGCCGTCAGCGCCGTTCGCGACAGAGACAAAGACGCAGCTATGCGTGTGCTCGGATACAAGGATGCCGGAGAGCGGGCCTTCGCATCACTTGCTGCGGCACAGGTTTTGACGACCGATGACAAGGTAAGGGCCGAAGATTTACGCCTGCGGATTGAGCTTGCCCAAACGCTGCGCGTGCTCATGATGATAACCCGTCGCGCCGCCCGAACGGTTCTTCGTAGTGGCGACGATCACGATTAAGGGTGCTGTCAGACAAATTCTAACCAGTCTCTACAAGGACAGGATGCTTGCCCCCTATTCGGCGCAGAGACCGCGCCACTCGGCGTGAGCAGCGGCGCGGGTCAGCTTGAAACTTGGTCTGGAGTAGAGGCTGCGCTCCGAATTGAACAGGTTGTAGACCGATGCGTGGACGGCCGCGAATTTCTGCAGACTTCGCATCCGCCGGAAGCGCAACATCGCCCGTTCTCGTCGTCGAAGTGAAAAGTGTAAATTCTCTGCGCGGTTGTTCAACCACCCACCGGTTTGCTGGCGGTGGCCAGAGCCAATTTCCTTCAAGGCAGCATCGTCGGATCTGAGCCGATCGGTCACGATCACTTCGGGGCGACCGTGCTTGCGCATTGCTTTTCTTAAGAATTTCAGCGCAGCTTTCTTGTCACGCGTCTTCGTGACGAAGCTTTCCAAAACCTCGCCTTCGTGATCAACCGCACGCCAAAGTTAATGGCGTTCACCGTTGATCTTCACGAACAATTCGTCGAGATGCCAGCGCCACTTGCTGGAACACATGCCGTCGGTTCGACGTTTTCGGATCTCACTGGCGAACATCGGTCCGAACCGATGTCACCAGAACCTCACCGCCTCGTGGCTGACGTCGATCCCGCGTGCATGCAGAAGATCCTCGACGTTGCGCAACGAAAGTGGAAACCGACATACAGCATCACCGCCAGGCGGATGATCTCTGGGCTCGTTTTGAAGCAGCGAAACGGGGATCGTGTCGTCATAATCTGACGCTACAAATCAGACCTCCACGTCTCAAGCCGTCTTCTATAACAGAGCTCCAAAGGGTGCATGTGCGCAGCGACAAGAACGCCCGCTTCGGGCTCGAAGCAGTCATGCGGCGCTGCTGCGCGCCGTGTGCGCAGCCGCGCGGGGCCACATGGCGTGATCGGCCCAAAGCCGCCCTCCAGCAGTTGTCCCACATGCTGCGACTGCAGCCCCACATAGCCGACATTCGCTGCGCCATCACGATCATGCAGTTGGTAGACGTCCGATGTGCGGACAAAACTGTCGGTCGCTTGTATTCAGCAATCAACGGCTTAGGCGAAGCCTTCAACGGAACAAGTTATCATTGACTTAATTCAAGGCTACCGGCGCGTGTAGATGGCAACCTGAGTAACGCCAAATACTATCCGCCGAGGGCTATTGGGGTCTAATTTCCTGCGCCCCGCTACATTTTTTCTGAAAGTCAGCACATTGGCGCTGCTGGCCATAGCTATGCAGCCACGAACCGCTATGGTGTCGTGGAATACCAAAAATGGTATCCATTACACAGCAGAGTCTCCATTTTTTGGAAATTCGAAGCGGCACTCCCTTCCGTGTCAAGCGGAAACGCTTTCAAATGTACCTTAAACCTACAATGCGCTACGTTACAGACGTGGAAAAGAATGCATATACAATAAGAAACCTAAAGCGAGTCTACGGCGAAGGGCCTGCGGCCGTGCACGCATTGCGCGGAGTAAATCTGGACATTCCGGAACGAGAAATCGTTGTGCTACTTGGCGCTTCAGGCAGCGGAAAATCGACCTTGCTGAACATTCTCGGAGGCCTAGATCGAGCGTCCGACGGCAGCATTCACTTTCGCGACCAAGATCTGACTTTGATGTCAGACAAAGAACTTACCCGGTATCGCAGAGATCACGTGGGGTTTGTTTTTCAATTCTATAATCTGATGCCTAGCCTAACCGCTCGAGAGAATGTTGAGCTTGTCACGGAGATCGCACGAAACCCAATGGACCCTGATCACGCGCTTGCGCTCGTCGGATTGACCGATCGCGTTGATCACTTCCCCGCCCAGTTGTCTGGTGGCGAACAACAACGCGTCGCGATTGCACGTGCGGTTGCGAAACAGCCAGACGTGCTGTTTTGCGATGAACCAACAGGTGCCTTAGACAGTAAGACGGGAAGGACTGTTTTACAGGTCCTGAAAGATGTGAATGAGCGGCTGGGTGCAACTGTTCTGATTGTGACCCACGCGACGTCTCAGGCAGCCATGGCTGACCGGGTCATCCGCTTTGGTGATGGCACTGTAATCGAAGTTACGCAAAACACCTCCAAAGTCGCGCCAGAAGATATCGAGTGGTAGATGCAGAATGTCTGCAATGGCAAAAAAGCTCGCTAGAGATCTGTGGCACATCAAAAGTCAGGCTACGGCGATCGGTTTAGTTGTTGCACTCGGCGTCCTGATGCAAGTCATGCAGTCCGGATTGGTTGTCAGCTTGGATGAGACCCGTACGGCGTATTACGAAAGATATCGTCTTGCAGACGTTTTTGCGCCGGTTGTCGGAGCTCCAGAACATATTGCCGAAGACTTACGGAATTTACCTGGAGTTTCATCGGTCGACACCCGAGTGGTCGGGCAGGCTTTGGTGGACTTACCGAATATAGAACTGCCCATTCGCGCTCTGGCCATTTCGCTTCCCGAAATCGGTGAAGCCAAATTGAATTTGATCTATTTGACCGATGGTCGACACCTCTCTCGCGAGCGGCCTGATGAAATAATTGTTTTGCAAAGCTTTGCGCAGGCTCACGGCTTAAGACCCGGAGATCAGATCTCTGCAACCATGAACGGGGCGCGGCGAAACTTCGAGGTCGTCGGACTTGCAATGTCGCCTGAGTTTCTTTTTGCCGCAGCGCCGGGAGAAATGGTGCCTGACGATAGTCGATTTGCAGTTCTGTGGCTCAGTCGTCCAGCTATGGAGGCTGCATTTGACTTGAACGGAGCTTTCAACGAAGCCCTCTTTTCGTTGAGCCGCGGAGCGGAAACACCTGCGATCCTTCGTGCAACCGATAGGGTCTTGGACAAGTTCGGGGGACTTGGCGCGTTCCCGCTTAGTGATCTTGCCTCGGACAAGTTTGTTTTAGAAGAAATTGACGGCTTGCGCCGTACGTCTGCTACAGTCCCCCCGATCTTCTTGGCCGTCGCTGCGTTTCTTCTTTACATTGTCATTTCCCGTTTGGTGGCTTCTGAAAGGGAAGAAATCGGATTGATGAAAGCATTCGGTTACACGAACTGGGAGGTTGGAAGCCACTATCTAAAAATGGTCCTGATAATTGCTGGGGGTGGAGCCATTGTAGGTGGAATATTGGGAATAGTTGCCGGACGCGCGCTGATAGATGTCTACCTCGTTTATTACAAATTCCCGTTTTTAGTTTTTCGACTGGAACCTCTGAGCGTTACGCTTGGATTTTTAGCGAGTATTCTGACATCTTCGGTCGGGGGGATGGTGGTGTTGCGTAGGGTATTTGTCTTGACACCTGCAGTGGCGATGCGGGCCGCGGCGCCAGCCGATTACAGCAGAAGCGGGCAAATCGGAAAAGCCTTAGCCGGGTATCTGGACCAACCAACTCGAATGGTGTTGCGCCGGCTTACGCGCCAGCCCGTGCGAATGATAGGCGCGATAACAGGCGTCAGCGCCGGCATCGCTCTGTCAGCAGCAATGGCTTCAATTCTAGCAAGTTTCGACAGAATGGCTGAGCTGACCTTCGATATCATGGATCGGAGCAACGTGTCCGTCAGTTTTATAAACCCCATTTCTCGCCAAAGCCTGTTCGACGTACAGTCAATCGAAGGAGTAATTGAAGTTGAGCCTGTTCGCATCGTGCCCGCAATCTTTAAGCACGGTCGTCTTTCCTATCGCGGTGCGATTACCGGATTGACTGAATTTCCAAGGTTGAACCGCGCAATCGACCGTGCTGAACGATCGATCCCGATGCGCCAGGATGGGGTCATTCTTTCATCAGGCCTCGCTAGAATTCTCGACATCCGAGCGGGTGACTGGCTTTCCGTTGACGTACGCGAAGGTCGTCGTCCTGTGTTGCAACTGCCCGTAGTCGCCATTTCCGAAAGCCTCATGGGATCGCCGGCATACATGGAGATAACCGCACTGAACCGTGTTCTCCGCGAACCGGATCGAGTATCCGGAGCATTCATACGAACTGACAAGTATCTTGAGGAGGAGACTTACAAACAGCTCAAGGACATGCCAATGGTGGCGGGTGTGGCGCTAAAATCTGATACTAGAGGTGCGTTTCAGAAAGTGATGGACGAAGGAGCAGGCGCCATGCGCTACATTATGGCCTTGATTGCCGGGGTTATAACGTTTGGTGTAATATACAATGCAGCTCGTGTCGCTCAAGCCGAACGCGTCCGGGATCTGGCAGCGCTGCGAGTTTTGGGGTTCACAAGAACAGAAGTAGCCTTCGTCTTGCTAGGTGAATTGGCCGTCGTCACGTTGCTGGCGCTGCCGTTAGGGGCGTTAGCAGGCTATGGTTTGACCATCGCGGTCTCTCAAGGTTTCAGTACGGACCTGTACCAAATCCCCCCCTACTTTAGTTTCAGGAGTTTTGGGCAAGCTACTGTGGTTGTGGTCATTGCAGCATTGCTTTCAGGGTGGTTGGTTAAACGCAATGTGGATCGGTCGGATCTGGTTCTGGCACTCAAATCAAGGGAGTAGCATTCGTGAGCGCCCGAAAAAGGTACTCTCGGTCGATCTTAACAATTGTTTCAGCGATTGTGGTTGCGGTTACTCTCCTTGCCGCTTTCTGGCCGCGCCCGATACTGGTCGATACTGCGACGGTAGAACGCGGCAATATGATTGTTACCATCAACGAAGAAGGCAAAACGAGGGTTAAGGAACCCTATGTCGTTTCTTCCCCTATTGCCGGTGAACTGCAACGTGTTACGGTTCTGCCCGGTGACCGTGTCGTCGGTGGTGAAACGATCGTTGCCCGCATGACGCCGGCCAATCCATCGGCTCTGGATGTACGTACCCGCGAGCAAGCACTTGCTGCGGTCAGCGCCGCGGAAGCAGCGCTCAGGGTTGCCCGCGCGGATTTAAACGCGGCATTGGCTACGGACGACTTCGCGCAAAGCGAACTTGAGCGCACACAAAAGCTTGTTGCTAAAGGCATAGCAAGCAAAGTCACGATGGAAAGGTCCGAGCAGGCCGCCAGAATCGCTAAAGCCAACCTCGATACAGTCCAGGCTGCAATCGCGATGCGAGAGGCAGAACTGGCCAATGCGCGCGCGCGATTGATTGGATTTGATGACGCAGGTCTAGCCGAAGCGCTTGAGGATAGCGGGGCGCCCTCCTACAGCATTCCGCTGCGCGCACCCATCGACGGAACTATTTTGAAAGTTATCCAGAAAAGTGAAACAACACTCCCGGCTGGTGAGCCGATATTGGAAATCGGAAACATCGAAGGCGACCTCGAAGTAGTGGCAGAACTCTTGTCGTCAGAAGCGGTGCAGGTCAGCGAAGGGGATCGTGTAATTATCACCAATTGGGGCGGCCTTGGCGATCTGAGTGGTTCAGTTAGCCGGATTGACCCCTATGGATACACGAAGTACTCAGCACTGGGAGTAGAGGAACAGCGGGTTGAAACCACGATACAATTCGACGGTCCAAGCGAGGTTCGAGGGACTTTGGGACACGGATATCGTATCGAAGTCCGCATAGTCGTCTGGGAACAAGAAGACGTCACCATCGTTCCTTCAGCTGCGCTGTTTCGACAGGAAGCGAATTGGGCCGTCTTTGCCAATGCTGGCGGCCGCGCAGTTCTAAAGAAGGTGGACATCGGCCAAAACAATGGTGTCGAAGCTCAAGTGCTAAGTGGATTGGAGCCGGGTGATACGGTGGTTCTTTTTCCATCAGCCAATCTGATTGACGGCTCGCGAATTGAAGAAAGGCGGATAAAGTAACGGGTCTTTATTCGGGCGGTTTGACCATGTCTGTTTTGGGCTCAGTGCGGACGTTGAGCGAAAAATCGCGAATGGCAACCATGCGCACAAAGCGGACGCTCAATCGTTTGTTTTTCGCCCCGATTTGTATTCTGGAAGTTTGGCCAAAGCCGACTTCAAAGCGTCACCCCATCTGTCAGAAACAACGCGCAAGTACTGGTCGTCGGACTCGAATCTTGACCGCGTGCCGGCCGAAAGACTGTCTTCCTCGTAGAGAAGCAGGTCAAGCGGAGCCCCGACAGACAGATTGGCCTTAATCGTAGAGTCAAAACTGACAAGCAAGAGTTTTACGGTTTCCGAAAAACTCATTTCCGGATCGTAGGCACGCACCAGAATCGGGCGGCCATATTTTGTCTCACCAATCTGAAAGAACGGGGTGTCGTCGCCGGCCTCGATAAAATTGCCTTCAGGGTAGATCAAAAACAGACGAGACGGGCCGCCCTTGATCTGGCCTCCGACAATGAGTGTCGCGTGAAAAGCGCTGTCCGCTTGCTGACCAGACCGGGCATGCCCCTCGATTACGTCGTTCAGCGTAGCCGCGACCAGCTGCGCAACTTGAAACATTGTGGGCGCCTCTAAGATCGATGGTGAGCGATCTGCCGGCGCTTTTGTTCGTTCTTCCAGAAGGCTTATCGTGGCCTGAGTAGTGGCCAGGTTTCCGGCCGTTAGGATTGTGATCGACCGGTTCCCTTCGACTGTCCAGTTGAACATCTTGTTGAAGGTCGAAACATTGTCCACGCCTGCATTCGTGCGCGTATCCGACATGAACACCAGCCCGCTATTCAGCCGCATGCCCACAGCATAGGTCATCATGTTCTCCGTTACTGCTGTGCGACTTTCAATTGCACTGTCAATTGCTCGCCCGCTGTTCCAATTCTATTCCCTATTACCGGTGCGGCTTGGGCATAGTCCAGCCCGGTTGCGACGCGTACGTATCGATCGTCAGGTGAAATCCCATTTGAAACGTCAAACCCTACCCAGCCAAGCCCGTCCAAATGCACTTCTGCCCAAGCATGGGTCGCGTCCTGAAGTTCTGTTTCGTTCATCATCAAATAACCAGATACATAGCGTGCTGGCACTCCAATCTGTCGTGCGCATGTAATGAAGATATGCGCATGGTCCTGACACACACCGCGCCCAGCTTTGAGTGCATCTTCTGCGCTCCAGCCCGGGTGCGAACCTCCAATTTCGTACGCGACCTGAGCTCGAATTGTTTCGGAAAGAGCATGTAGCTGTTCCAGCGGTTCACCTTTGGGCAACGCGCCTATCAGTTCGGCAACCCCTTTCCCCGGCGTTGTCAGAGGGGTGCGCCTTTTGAACAGCCACAAAGGAGTCGACCCTTCGTGAGGCCCCAAGACGCCGTGGGTGTCTTCAACCTCGACAACGCCCTCGGAGATCAACGAGATACTTTGGGTGTTTGCGTCGAAACTGATCAATTCCACGGTGTTACGATGGTAGTCTTCAAACACCAGCTCTTTGCGCCCGCCGGTGATTTCGGTGTTCCAACTTTCAATGCTTTGATTGCGAAAAGACTTTGGTGTCTTCCTCAGCTGTTGCAAACCGAAGGGAACCGGCGCGTCGAAATCGTATCGTGTCTCGTGGCGTATATGCAGTTTCATTGGTCACTCATAGAACCGGTAATCAATTTCGATCTGGCGGCTCAGGTCCCCGAGATCCTTCAAAAAGTCCTGAATGTATTCGTGCAGCCCGAGGTCAAAGATATCGGTAATCTGCCGGTCGAGATACTTCTCGGAAAGCGCGTTGGCCGCCGTAACGGACGGACCCGCAAAGCCATAGTCTTTGCTGAGGTAGGACAGGTTCTCTTGAATCTTCCTACAGCAGAAATGCAGGCTGCGGGGCATCCTCTGATCAAGGATCAGAAACTGCGCAATTTCCGACGGCCGGGTGTTCTGGCCGTGGGTCATGCGATAGCCACCGCCTGCCCCAACGGACCGCAGGATACTTTCCCACTGGATGTTGTCCAGCGACGAGCCGACCGAGAAGGCCGTGGGCAGAAGGACATAGTACTTCACGTCCAGGATACGCCCGGTATTGTCGGCCCGCTCGACAAAGGTGCCGATCCGGGTGAAATCGAAAATATCGTTGCGCAGCATGGTCCCAAGAGTTGCGCCACGAACCAGAGCGGCCTGTTGACGAATAAGTTCCAGCGTTGCCGGAAGGTCCCTCTCATTCACGCGGCGCTTCATGGCTTGATCAATCTGCATCCACGTGGCGTTCACCGCACTCCACACATCATTGGTCAATGCGGTTCGAACAAGGCGCGCGTTGTCCCGCGCCTGTTTGATGACCGACTTGATCGACGATGGATTGTCGGCATCACGCAACATCCAATCCACGGCATTGTCTTTCGAAATCTCATCATATTTGGCGCTGTATCCGCTAAAAACGCCGGCGGTTTTCAGAACCGAGCCCCATTCCGCATCGGAATTCTTGGTCCGGGTCAGCGCCATCCTCTGGCCTGTTTCCAGCAATCTGGCCGTATTTTCCGCCCTCTCAAGATACCGGGACATCCAGAACAACCCGCCAGCAGTTTTTCCCAGCATGGTCAGTCCTCCAGAACCCAGGTGTCTTTGGTCCCGCCGCCTTGGCTTGAATTAACGACCAAGGACCCTTTTTTCAGCGCAACGCGCGTCAGGCCGCCGGGGGTGATCTCGATCCCTTGCGGGGACACCAGAACAAACGGCCGCAGATCGACATGCCTGGGGGCAAGCCCCGAACGGGCGAAGATCGGCACCGTCGAGAGAGACAATGTGGGCTGAGCGATGTAGTTCGACGGCCGCGACTTGAGCTTGTCACGGAAGGCCGCGATCTCTTTCTTGCTGGCGGTCGGACCGATCAGCATCCCATAGCCGCCCGACCCGTGCACCTCTTTGACAACAAGATCCGACAGGTTGTCCAATACGTAGGACAGCGACTCGGGGTCGCTGCAGCGCCACGTAGGAACGTTTTTTAGCAGGGGCTTCTCGCCCGTGTAGAACTCAACGATTTCCGGCATGTAGGAATAGATCGCCTTGTCATCGGCTATACCTGTTCCCGGCGCGTTCGCAATTGTGATGCCGCCAGCACGATAGACATCCAGAATACCCGGCACGCCCAATGCGCTGTTGGGGTTGAAATTCAGCGGATCCAGGAACTCGTCATCAACCCTGCGATAAAGTACGTCGATGGGAGTATAACCTCTGGTGGTGCGCATGCAGACTCGTCCGTCGACAACCCGCAGATCGTGGCCTTCGACCAATTCCACGCCCATTTGATCAGCAAGAAACGCATGTTCGTAGTAGGCTGAATTATAGATGCCGGGGGTTAACACCGCGACAGTGGGTTCTCCGTCTGCTACAGCTGGTGCGCAGGCAGCAAGAGAACGTCTCAGATTACGGGGATAGTCTGAAACATTCCGAACATTTGTTGCGCTAAAGAGTTCGGGGAACATCTTTAGCATCGTTTCCCGGTTCTCCAACATATAGCTGACCCCGGATGGCGTACGAGCATTGTCTTCCAGAACGAAAAACTCGTCTGGTCCGGTTCGCACCAGATCGATGCCGACAATGTGCGTATAGACCTGACCGGGCGGTGAGACACCAAGCATCTGTGGCAGGAAGGCCTCGTTTCCGGCAATCATCTCAGCCGGCACACGCCCGGCCCGGACAATTTCTTGACGGTGGTAAATGTCATGTAGAAATGCGTTGATTGCGCGCACCCGCTGTTCGATACCGCGTTCCAACCGCTGCCATTCCCGCGCTGAAATAACTCGTGGCACGATATCAAACGGTATCAGACGTTCTTCGGCCTCGGCTTTGCCGTATACGTTAAAAGTGATGCCCGTCAGCCTAAAAACTTTTTCGGCTTCGCGCTGTTTCGCCCTCAGTCGTGACACGTCTTCCGCGTTGAACCAGCGACCGATCTCTTCGTATGGACCTCTGAGTGATCCATCGCCGTTGAACATTTCATCAAAATACTCACTCATACTTTAAGTTTTACGCATAGATCAGATTTTTCAAGTCATTCAGGCTTGGTTGGAAGCTGTCTTTGGAAGGAGCGTCTAATTTTCAGGCTAACTGGATAACGTGATGATCTTAACAACAAGGCGTTATTCGTGTTTCCAGTTGAAGTCACATTCAATGTTTTGTGCTGCATCTGAACGTCCGCTTTGGGCTCCGTGCCGACGGTCAGCCCGAATTGCGCGATAGAAAGCTTCCTAATGTCGAATGTCGGCGCATCAGGCTACGCCATTGAAACCGAAAGGCAGTCTCGATTTCTTCAATGGCGGCTTTCGGGGCTGGGCTGCAGCTCGGACCGTCGCAGCGCCGCGAGACCGCTCTGAGCCCACTCCGGACGTGGCCTCGCAGGGTCCCCTGCAAATGCAGCATGGCCCCCTACATTTGGTTGCTGCGATACAGCGGGAAAAGCGGTCATTAGTTGCCGGCTCAGCGAGATTTGGGGTCGCGATGTCCGAGATGCGGACGATGCGGTCACCTGGAAACCAGCTTGAGTGCCCCTTACTCCAACGGCTCGATTGCAGAGAAGGACCAGTTACCGTTCAAGATTTCTTCACGAGGTTCATATAGCCGAACGGTGTAGTTCCAACCTGGCGTAATAGGAATGCAATTCACGCGCCCATCTTCGCAGGCGCCAAAATTGATGGTAATGCTGCCGTCGGAATTGGGTTCGGCTGTTACGTTATTGAGGCTGTTGCGGCCGAGATCGTTTGCTTCCAGGTAGCCGTCGGCGTTGTAGACAGTGATTGACCAGAACGCGTCAACCGGTACTGCATTCAACGTGACCGAATGTGGTGTTACGCCATCATTTGCATCGACGCTGTCGATCTCATAGAGCGCCGCAGTGCGTGGCAGACCGCCCCAGCCGGCGGCGGCACCAACCAGGTGATCGATAGGCTTTGTTTCTCCCTCGGTACCGAACGAGTAAAAGCTGCTGAAACCGAGTTCGGCAAGGTTGCTTAGGGCCGTGCGTGCAATTGCCAAATCATCCAGATCCCAATCCGGTGCCTCGAACGGACCTGCTCCACCCCCAGCCACGACAAGGCTGTCCTGAGCGGCATGTGCCTCTAACACATCGTCAGGATCGTTGGCGTCCATGAATATTCGTACAGTCACATAGGCAAAACGAGTACCAACGTTTTCTTCGGTCAGCGTGTATGCCCCAGGCGCGGTTTCGACGTACATGTAGTGATCCTGGTTGACCACATGCATCGAGATGTATCGCTCGCCCAAATCGGGCAGAGTGAATTCAACCGGATCGGACAGGTCCAGGACAATCCCGGAGTAGAGCGTGTCCTGGTTCATCCGAATAACCGGTTGGTTGTCAGGGGTCGTCGGTTTGCGAACGTGGATCAATTCTCCAACGCCCACGTCAAAAGCGGCCATATTGGCACGGAACATATGATCCGTCTCGGCCCGGACAAAGGTGTCCAGCGTTACTGGCTCTGCGACAGCCAGAGATGGGGCCAGCAGCGCAATCGGAATCAATTTCTTCAACATTATGGGCGCCCTTCTCAATTCACAGGTTGCGCAACGGGGAAGGTCCAGCTTCCATCTAGGACTTCCGGGCGGGGGCGATACAGGCGCACCACATAGTTCCAGCCCTGTGTGATAGGTAAGCAATTCACCCGCCCGTCGTCGCAGGCTCCAAGATGGATGGTCATGCTTCCGTCAGTATTCCGCGCGCCGGTGACGGAGTTGATGCTGTAGGCGTTCAGAGCGTTCGGTTCATAGAAGCCGTCGGCGTTATACATGCTCACCGACCAGAAAGCGTCCACCGGCACGTTCTGCGGCACTTCGATCTTGTATGCACCGACGGGCAGACCTGGGAAAAACGCCGGGTAGAATGCTTCCTCTTCCGGAAGCCCGCCCCAACCGGCAATCGTGCCAAGCATGTGACGTATGGGGTGGACGTTTTCCTTTTTGCCGAACATGCGGGAACTGTCTGGAACGAAACCAAGAGCACCGAGCGGTAGCAGCTGTTCGACTACCTCCTCAAAGGCGTCTTCATCGTAGTTTGGGGCCACGAACGCGTTCGAAGCGTTGGCCTCGATTGTCATCGCGTCCTGGATCGCATTGACAGCCGCCACATCCTCTTGGTCTGCGGCGTCGACAAGCACGCGGAGATAGACAATCACGTAAGGGGTGTCGAACGTTTCCATGTCGAGGGTATAGGTGCCGCCACCAAAGAACACCTCGTTTATGAAGTGATCCTGATTGACAACCATTGCAGTCATGTAGCGATCCGCAACGTCTGGAAGGATCAACGTCGCGCCCTCGCTTATGTCGACAACCGCGGTGCTGTAGAGCGTGTCGCGGTTCATCCGGATCGTCGGTTGGTTTTCGACCGGGGTCGGTTCCCGGAAGTGGAAAAACCGATTGATGCCACCCGCGAGCGACACGTATTTTTGAAGCTCAAGGTCAGTGGCGGCCCGAATGAAATTGTCCGAGGTGATCGGCACCTCCGCACTCTCGATCAGGCCCTCGAGGGTGTTCGTCGTCGTCTGCGCCTGCCCCGTTGTTCCGACCATCACTGCCAAAGCCAAGGCAGTTAGACTTAGTCGCATCGCAACTATCCCCTCGTTCCATTGACAAGCCAATATCTACGTTTGACCTTAAAGTTCTTTGACCTGCGTCAAGCGCAACGCCTTAGGAACAAGCCCTTGGTTCCAATTTGCCGGTTCGTTGGACCGCTAAACGTTGCTGCGGCGAGAAATGCGTTTTTTTTGCTTTTGGCAGGATGCCGCCGAGCGTTTCTGGGCAGGGTCCGCTCTGCACTCGCAACGTTAGTTCACTGATTTTTAAACGCTTTTTTGGGTCGGAGACCGCTTTTCGGTCTAAAGAGTTCTTGATGACGACGATGGTTCGGCGTCTAAAAGGCACCTTTAGATCGCCCCGAGATAGTACCCGATGGCCTCCGCCAATTCGGTTTCTTCGTAGCCGAAATGGGAGCGTACAACCTCTTCCAATTTCCGGAATGTGGCGGCGGTCTTTTTGAAATTTGCATCGGAAGGGTCTTCCGCCAAAGCTTCAGCCGCACGACCGAGGCGGATGATTAACTCGTGGACCACCTCGTGTTCTGCCTTCAATTTGGCCACAATCTCGCGGAACCTGTCTCCGCTGGCTGCCTCGATACGTGGAAACATATCAGCGCTTTCAATGTCGTGGTGGAACTTGAGCACCTGGCATTCGCGCCCGCAAAGCGATCCGAATACTCTAAAATTCTCAGCCATGTCGAGTGAAAGCACGATCTGCTTCAGGTGCTCAGGCGGCGTGTCCCCCGCTTCGATCCGGGTCAGGACGGCGCCGATTTGGGCCATCTCCATCAGATAATGTCGGTGGATCGCGGCTAGTTGTTGGCCTCGTTGACGGTGTATTTCTGTCGCGTCCGCCACCGGCGGCGCTTTCGGTCGGGCAGCTTCGTCGAGGCTGAGTTCATCCAGCAACAGGGTCGAAAGGTCAGTCATGATGGATAAGAAAAGCCTTGCTCACGCTGTGTCAAGGGCGTCTGCTTTGGGCTCAGAACGGTCTTTCGGCGCTGCGACCGTCCGAACTGCAGCCCAGCCCCGCAAGCATACATTGACAAAATCGAGACAGCCTTTCGGTTTTAATGGCGTAGCCTGATGCGCCGACATTCGACATTAGGAAGCGGTTTCTCGCGCAATTCGGGCTGACCGTCGGCACGGAGCCCAAAGCGGTCGAGCATCGGTACATCCAGCCGTTGGCACCTGGGTATCCATCCGTGGGCGCACGTTGCGGCGGTTGTTTCGCGCCGGGTACACCTTATAGTCCTGAACTCCGACATGTTGCGTCCTCTTTATGCTCCAGCAAGATCAATGTAACCGCCTCGGCGCCTATAGGTGCCGATTTGCAGTTCCGTGGAACGTGATCGCTCTGTGGCGAACGGCGTTTGCCAAATCGGGATTTCTTGGTCATTCTTAGTGAATGCAGATGCTGGAGTTCAGCCACGACCCAATTCTGGTGGTGATGTCCTGCGCGATGGCAATTGTCGCGGGGTTCACGGGCTTGTCGCTGACCCGAAACATGGCGGCCAAATCGACATCGCAACGCAAGATCGCGATTTCTCTCGCTTCCGTCGCGCTCGGTGGAGGCATCTGGTCGATGCATTTCGTGGCCATGCTCGGTCTGCAAATGCCGATCCCCTATTACTATGATGCGGCCATAACGCTCGCCTCGGCGCTGATTGCCATATTGATCGTCGGCTGTGCACTGATTTTGCTGCATTTCACGGAACGTACGACGCCAATGATATTGGCAGCTGGCGGAATTGTTGGGCTGGGCGTCTTGGTGATGCACTATGTCGGGATGGCCGGGCTGCAACTGTGCAAAGCGGTATACACAGTTCCCGGTGTCGCGTTGTCCTCTGCCATGGCGATTGCCTTGTGCATGCTCGCGGTCTGGGTGGCCTATCAACGACGCACCAATTTGCACATCTTTCTTGCTACCGTCTGTTTTGGGCTGGCGGTCAGTTCCGTACACTTCCTAGCCATGGCAGGAACAAATTTTGTTGCGGTACCCGTTCCTGGAGATTTTGGCCCGGGTATGAGCAACGAAACGTTGGCCATTGGCGTAGTATTGTCAGGCTTCGTGATTTTTGGTGCCTTTCTTTGGGTGAGCACGACCTATCTAGACGGGCCCGCGCAGCAATCCGAGGCAGCAAATGAAACGACGCAGGAAGCCATGCTGCCGCCCGAGGCGACTTTGCAAATTCCCTGCGAAAGGGAGGGAGCGAAAATCTACGTCGCACCTCAGGATGTCGCATTCGTCCGGGCAGACGGTCATTACACACAGGTCTACACGTGCAAGGATCGCCTGTTCTGCGTCTGGCCGATCACAGAGGCAACAAAGCGCCTTCTGAATGCCGGGTTTGTGCAGACGCACCGCAGCTATCTGGTAAACCCCGAAAAGGTTGCCCGGTTTGAACGCACCAAAGACAAGGGTCGCTGTACCTTCAACGAACCGGAACTCCCGCCCGTCCCGGTCAGCCGGTCCAAGCTGAAGGATATTCAGTCGATCCTCTCGGGTGAACTGGGCGCAACTGGTGCAGCTTAAGGCGCATTTCGTGCAAAAACTGCGAAAATCAGTGGTTTTCTAGAGCCTGCGTATACCGATGGATGCAGGCTTCGCTCCAGCCAGAATATCAAGCAGGGAGGAGCGAGATGATTCCAGCGGCGTTTGAGTATTACCGCCCGAAAGATTTGGATGGGGTAATTGCTCTTCTGGAAGAACACGGGGATGACGCACGCGTCATGGCAGGCGGACACAGCCTGATCCCGATGATGAAACTTCGGATGGCGGACGTGCCCCATCTGATCGATCTGCAAGACGTTGCCGGATTGGGTGGAATCACGGTCGGAACAGACACCATCACCATCGGAGCGATGGTGACCCAAGCCGAAATCATCGACCATACAGATCTTGCAAGCGCAGCACCCATCCTGCGCGAAGCGGCGTTGCAAATCGCAGACCCGCAAGTCCGCTATATGGGCACGGTCGGTGGCAATGTTGCCAACGGCGATCCCGGCAATGATATGCCCGGCCTAATGCAATGCCTCGATGCACAATTCACTTTGGTCGGTGCCGATGGCGAACGCACCGTTGCGGCCCGTGAATTCTATGAGGCTGCCTACATGACCGCTCGGGAAGACGAAGAGGTGTTGACCAGCATTTCGATCCCGGTGCCGCAAGGCGGATATGCCTACGAAAAGCAAAAACGGAAAATCGGTGACTACGCGACCGCCGCTGCGGCCGTGCAGATCGTGAAATCGGGCGGCACTTGTGCGTCCGCTGCGATTGCGATGACGAACCTGAGCGACACACCGATCTATTCCGCGGCCGCCGCAGAGGCGCTGGTCGGCACATCCGTGGACGCGGACGCCATCAAGGCCGCCGTCGCCGCCATGATGGAAGACATCGACCCGACCGAAGACAACCGCGGTCCCGTGGCTTTCAAGAAACATGTGGCCGGCGTCATCCTGACCCGTGCCATCGAACGCGCTTGGTCGCGGGCCTGAGGGGGGAACCAGAATGTCAAAGAAAATGCACATCACACTCACGGTCAACGGCAAGGAAGAGGAGTTTCTGGCCGAGCCGCGTGAACTGCTGATTTACACCTTGCGCGAACGCCTGGGGATCACAGGCCCGCATATTGGATGCGAAACCTCGCATTGCGGTGCATGCACAGTGACCATTGACGGTAAATCGGTGAAATCCTGCACAATGTTCGTGGCCCAGGCCGACGGCAAGGATGTTACCACCATCGAAGGCATCGGCACACCAGACAGCCTGCATCCACTGCAGGAGGCCTTCAAGGAACATCACGGTCTGCAGTGCGGATACTGCACCCCGGGCATGATCACACGCGCCACCAAACTTCTGGAAGAAAACCCGAACCCGACCGAAGAGGAAATTCGGTTCGGCATGGCCGGCAATCTCTGCCGCTGCACAGGGTATCAGAACATTGTCAAATCCATCCAAGCCGCCGCGGCCGTGATGAATGCAGCCAAGGAGGCCGCAGAATGAAGGACGAAGTAGAAAACCGCGAAGACCGCGTCGCCAATCTCAAAGGGATGGGCTGCTCGCGCAAGCGCGTCGAAGATGCACGCTTTACGCAGGGCAAAGGCAACTATGTCGACGACATCAAGCTGGACGGCATGCTGTTCGGCGATTTTGTACGTTCACCGTTCGCACATGCGCGCGTCAAATCGATTAACACTGAAGAAGCCCTCAAGGTTAAGGGCGTTCTGGCGGTTCTGACCGCTGCTGATCTCGAGCCGCTGGGCCTGCATTGGATGCCGACGCTGGCTGGTGACAAACAAATGGTGCTGGCCGACGGCAAGGTTCTGTACCAGGGCCAGGAAGTGGCCTTTGTCGTAGCCGAAGACCGCTATGCCGCAGCCGATGGCATCGAAGCAGTTGAGGTCGAATACGAAGAGCTGCCCGTTATTGTCGATCCGTTCGAGTCGCTGAAAACCGATGTGGTTCTGCGCGAAGACCTCGACCCCACGGCAGATGGCGCGCACGGTCCCCGTAAGCATCCCAACCATATCTTCACATGGGAAGCCGGGCAGAAAGAAGCGACCGAGCAGGTCATCGGCGAAGCAGACGTCGTGGCCGAAGAGATGGTGTACTATCACCGGACACACCCGTGTCCGCTTGAAACCTGCGGCTGTGTGGCCTCCATGGACAAGGTCAATGGCAAGCTGACGCTGTGGGGGACCTTCCAAGCACCGCACGCCATCCGGACCGTGGTCAGCCTGATTTCCGGCATTGAAGAGCACAACATCCGTGTCATCTCGCCCGACATTGGCGGCGGTTTTGGCAACAAGGTGGGTGCTTATCCGGGCTATGTCTGCTCGGTCGTGGCCTCGATCGTGACCGGCAAGCCGGTCAAGTGGATCGAAGACCGAATGGACAACCTGATGACCACTGCTTTTGCCCGGGATTACTGGATGCACGGCAAGATCTCGGCCACCAAAGAGGGCAAGATCACCGGTCTGTGGTGCCACACCACGGCGGACCACGGTGGGTTTGACGCCTGCGCGGACCCCACCAAGTTCCCCGCCGGGTTCATGAACATCTGCACCGGGTCCTACGACATCCCGACAGCCTACCTGGCGGTTGACGGTGTCTATACCAACAAGGCACCGGGCGGTGTGGCCTATCGTTGCTCGTTCCGGGTGACCGAGGCGGCCTATTTCATTGAGCGGATGATCGAAGTTCTGGCGATTGAGTTGAACATGGACGCGGCCGAGTTGCGGCGGATCAACTTTATCAAGGCCGATCAGTTCCCCTATCAGTCTGCGCTGGGATGGGAATACGACTCGGGCGATTATCACACCGCCTGGGACAAGGCGCTGGCTGCAGTTGGGTACGAGGATCTGCGTGCCGAACAGGCACAGCGGGTCGAGGACTTCAAGGCCGGAAAAACCCGCAAGCTGTTGGGAATTGGCCTGACACACTTCACGGAAATCGTCGGCGCCGGTCCGGTCAAGAACTGCGATATTTTGGGTCTTGGAATGTTCGACAGTTGTGAAATCCGGATCCACCCGACGGGCTCTGCCATCGCGCGGTTGGGCACCATCTCACAAGGTCAGGGGCATGCCACCACTTTCGCCCAAATCCTGGCCAGCGAGATTGGACTTCCTGCCGACAGCATCACGGTCGAGGAAGGCGACACAGACACCGCACCATATGGTTTGGGGACCTATGGGTCTCGGTCGACGCCTGTGGCTGGTGCGGCAACCGCGATGGCGGGCCGAAAAATCCGGGCCAAGGCCCAGATGATCGCAGCCTATCTGCTGGAAGTTCACGACGATGACGTGGAATTCGACGTGGATCGGTTCGTTGTCAAAGGCGCGCCTGAGCGGTTCAAGACGATGAAAGAAATCGCCTTTGCCGCCTACAATCAGGCGATCCCGGGGATCGAGCCGGGTCTGGAGGCGGTCAGCTATTACGACCCGCCCAACATGACCTATCCGTTCGGTGCCTATATCTGCGTGATGGAAATCGACGTCGATACAGGCGAGCACGAGATCCGGCAGTTCTATGCGCTGGACGATTGCGGGACACGGATCAACCCGATGATCATCGAAGGTCAGGTCCATGGCGGCCTGACCGAGGCGCTGGCCATCGCGATGGGTCAGGAAATCGCCTATGATGACATGGGCAATGTGAAAACCGGAACGCTGATGGACTTCTTCCTGCCCACTGCATGGGAGACGCCCCATTACACCACCGACCACACCGTCACCCCCAGCCCGCATCACCCGATCGGCGCCAAGGGTGTGGGCGAAAGCCCCAATGTGGGCGGCGTGCCGGCGTTTTCGAACGCGGTGCATGATGCCTTCCGGGCCTTTGGTCTGCGTCAGAGTCATATGCCCCACGATCACTGGCGGATCTGGAAGACCGCCAATGATCTGGGCCTGCACGGCTAACAAGAGGGAGGAGGTGCGTGGTCACGCGCACCTCCACATCCAACTATGACTTGGACCGATTTACAGGGTGCCCTTGCAGGTGAAGGCTATGTCGCTTCCGACGATCTGGCCGTTGCGCTGCATCTAGCACTGACACTGGGCCGTCCGCTTCTTCTGGAAGGCGCGGCGGGCGTTGGCAAAACTGAGGTTGCGCGCACTCTGGCTGCGTCTCGCAGCACCCGCCTGATCCGGCTACAATGCTATGAAGGCTTGGACGCAGCGCAGGCGATCTATGAATGGAACTACCAGCGCCAGTTGCTGAGCATCCGCGCGGCTGCCGAAGA
This sequence comes from Ruegeria sp. BHSC037, assembly GCF_059613045.1. Taxonomy (NCBI): domain Bacteria; kingdom Pseudomonadati; phylum Pseudomonadota; class Alphaproteobacteria; order Rhodobacterales; family Roseobacteraceae; genus Ruegeria; species Ruegeria sp. BHSC037. The sequence continues at coordinate 40,456 of NZ_JBXWRT010000005.1, read as the reverse complement.
TGGCCAAACCGGCAAAGACGTCGAAGCGCGCATCTTTTCCCGCGACTTTCTGCTGGAACGCCCGCTGCTGGCGGCGCTGACCCAGGATGTTGCGCCGGTTCTGCTGATCGACGAGATCGACCGGGCCGACGAAGAATTCGAAGCCTACCTTCTGGAAATTCTGGCAGACTATCAGGTCTCGATCCCCGAGTTGGGAACCGTTACGGCCACGACACGGCCTATTGTGATCCTGACGTCCAACGGAACGCGCGATCTGTCTGATGCGTTGCGTCGTCGGTGCCTCTATACCCATGTGGAATATCCCGATCGCGCCACGGAGCTGGCGATTTTGAAGGCCCGCTGCCCCGACATCGAAGCGCATCTGGCCAACCAGATCGTGGGCTTTGTGCAATCCCTGCGCAAGGAAGAGCTGGAAAAGACCCCGGGCATCGCAGAAACACTGGATTTTGCCGCGGCACTTATGGGGCTTGGCCTTGCCGATCTGACGGCGGACCCGGCGATTTTGCAATCGACGCTGACCACGCTTCTGAAAACCCAGAGCGATCAGGCCAACATCACTACTGAAGTGGCCCAGCGCATCGCGGGACGCGCGGCGTGAGCCGGGTCACCAAATTCGCCGGGCGCGATCCTGGGCCGGCAGCACGCGTCGCCGGGTTCATGGCGCATCTGCGTGAAAACGGACTGCGCCTAGGCGTGGCCGAAACGGATACGGCGCTTGCCGCGCTGAACGAAGTCGAAGCCGCCTGTCCAGAAAATGCGCGACGGGCTCTAAAAGCGGTCTGTACCGGGTGCAAAGGCGACGTGGACGCGTTTGACGCGCTTTTCGACAGCTATTGGATGGACGCCGGACGCGTCCGGACAAAGGTCATGCCAACCCTATCGGCCCCCAGCGGTGAGGGCGTGCATTCGTCCAGAGATGTACAGGGCGAGGACACCGGCAGCGCCGGATCCTCGACCGCGCCGGACACCAGCGATGGCGAGGGCGAAGCGGAAAGCGACGGCGAAGGCAAATTGATCGCCACCGAGGTGCGCAACCTGATGCGCAAGGACCTGCGAGACATCGTCCGCCCCGAAGACGTGGCCGAGGCCGAAGGCGTGGCACGCCGCCTGGGTGCGGCGCTGCGCGATCGCCGGTCCCGCCGCCGCATTGCCGCGCGCAAGGGCGATCGTCTGCATTTCCGCAAGACAATCCGCCGCAGTCTATCGACCGGGGGCGAGCCGCTGAAGCTGTTGCGCAAGCGCCGCCCCGACCGGACCCGCAAGATCGTCGCGCTGTGCGACGTGTCAGGGTCAATGACCGTCTATTCACAGGTGTTTCTGGCCTTTCTGTCAGGGCTTATGCGCGCCGATACGTCTGCGGATGCGTATCTCTTTCACACGCGGCTTGTGCGCATTACCGAGGCCTTGCGGGACAAGGACGCGATGCGCGCCATTGGCCGGATGTCACTGATGGCGGACGGTTTTGGCGGCGGGTCCAAGATCGGACCATCGCTTTTGCGCTTTGCCGATACCTATGCAAAGCGCTTTGTCGACGGCCGCAGCGTCGTGATGATCCTGTCCGATGGCTACGACACCGCTCCGCCGGACCAGATCGACGCCGCGCTGGCCAAGCTGAAGAAACGGGGCTGCAAGGTCATCTGGCTGAACCCACTGAAGGGATGGGCGGACTATGCCCCCGTTGCCAGCGGAATGGCGGCTGCACTGCCGCATCTGGACGTGTTTGCCCCCGCGAACACGCTCGGGGATCTGGCCGCTTTGGAAGGGGAACTGAGCCGACTATGACACCTGCTGAAATCCTTGACGGAGATCTTGCACAAACCGCAAAGGACCTGCGCGACCGCCAGCAACCGTTCGCGTTTGCCACGATTGTGCGCACAGCCGGGTCAACCGCTGCCAAGCCCGGCGCAAAGGCGCTTCTGAGCGCGGACGGTACCATCGTGCAGGGCTGGTTGGGCGGCGGTTGCACACGCGGTGCAGTCAAAAAGGCCGCGATTGAGGCTCTGCGCAGTGGCGCACCGCAGTTGGTTTCGGTCGCGCCCGAAGAGCTTTTGGCGGAAAAGGGCGTCAGTTCCGGAGAGACCATTGATGGCACCCGATTTGCCCGCAATGGTTGTCCATCACGCGGCAGCATCGACATCTTTATCGAACCCTGCCTGCCCATGCCTTTGCTGACTGTCATCGGTGCCTCGCCCGTGGCCGAAGCCCTGTCAGCTCTGGCGCCCGAGTTTCACTGGTCAGTGGGCTCGGACATTCCCGACAGCCCTGTCGCCGGCCAAAACGTCATTATCATCGCCACACAAGGCCAGGGTGATCTGGCCGCTCTGGAACGCGCATTGCTGTCCAAACCTGCGTATATCGCCTTTGTCGGGAGCAAACGAAAATACGGCGCGCTGTCAGACAAGTTAATCGCGAAAGGCATAGATCAGGCCGACATCCGCGCGGTCAAAGCTCCCGCCGGTTTGGACATCGGAGCTGTCACGCCCGAAGAAATTGCACTCTCCATTCTGGCGGAACTCGTCAAGGTTCGGCGCTCGAACGTGAAACGGGACGACGATGACTGAAACGACGGCAATATTGCTGGCCGCAGGTCTGTCGCGGCGCATGGGTGCGCAAAACAAGCTATTGTTGCCAGTTGATGGCGTCCCGATGATCCGCCATGTCACCCAACAATATCAGGCGGCGATTGATGGCCCCATTCTGGTCGTTCTCGGACACGATGCGAACTTGGTTAAAGAGGCGCTGGACGGCACCGGAGTGGACACCGTTTTCAATGCAGACTTCGCCGCTGGCCAGTTTACCTCGGTCGCGGAGGGCTTGCGGAATGCTGTTGATGCTCAGACGCTGCTGATCGGGCTGGGGGATCAACCTCTGTTGTCCAGCACCGATATCCTCGCATTGCTCACGGCGCATTACTGTGCCGACCCCGACAAGATCTCTTTTCCTGTTCATCAGGGTAACCGCGGCAACCCCTTGGTTGTGCCGCGATCTTTGCGCGCAAGGCTGTTGGAGGATCCAAAGAAACCAGGCTGCCAAAAGTTCACGCGCGCCAATGCCGATCTGGTTCAGGAACTGCCCCTGCGTACGCCCGGGCTCTTTATCGATATCGACACGCCCGAAGCTTACCAGACCCACTGCCTGCCCATGAAGGAGGTTGCAGCATGAACACTCTAAGCCGTCTTTGGGCAAAAATGACTCGATCCGTCGAACTCACCCCCGTGCAGGCCGACCAACTGGCCCGCATCAAATTTCCCTGCTGCTAAGGAAGAAGACACATGGAACTTGCTGACGAAATCAGAATTGACGCTCCCAAGGCCGAGGTCTACGCCGCGTTGAACAACCCAGAAATCCTTAAACAGTGCATTCCAGGCTGCGAAGAATTAATAAAGCATTCAGACACCGAACTTGAAGCCAAGGTTGTGTTGAAGGTCGGACCCGTCAAGGCGCGGTTCAGCGGCAATGTTACGCTGAACACCGACGGCGCGCCGGATGCGTTTTCGCTCACCGGTCAGGGCAATGGCGGAGCGGCGGGTCATGCCAAGGGCGGCGCAGACGTGACTTTGGAAGACCAAGACGGCGCAACCCTTCTCAAATACACTGCCAAAGCAGATGTTGGCGGGAAACTCGCCCAACTGGGCAGCCGACTTATCCAAAGCACTGCCAAGAAACTGGCGGCAAAGTTCTTCAAGTCCTTTGCGGATGTGATGGCTAAAGAGCACACTTGATCAAGCGTCACGCGTCGCAAAGCCGGAAACTGACACATAGCCTCCAGAGCCCAGCTCGCGACGCTGGTATGTTTGGCAAATATTATGCTCAAGCAACGGGAAACGTGGGCTTTGGGTTGTAGGTTTCGTACGTCGAATAGTCTTGAACCTAGCCCCGAAGGTGCTGTCAGACGAATGCGAACCAGTCTCAGTTTGCCACGGAAACCGCGAACCTATCCGGAACAAAGTTGACGCCACTCGCTAAGAGCAGCGGCCCAGTTCAGCTTGAAGGAGTCTCTGCTGGTGAGCGATCTTTCTTGGTTGAAGTGGTTGTAGACGGAGGAATGGACGGCGTCGAACTTCTGTAAACTTCGCATGCGCCTGAAACGTTGCATGGCGCGTTCACGCCGTCGAAAAGGAAGGTGTGAATTCTCGACGCGGTTGTTAATCCACCTGCCCGTCTGTTGCTTTTCGAGCGCGCCCATTTCTCTGAACGCAGCCTTGTAGGAAGCGCATCGATCTGTGACGACCTCCTCGGCGCAACCGTGCCGCTTCATCAATTTCTTGAGGAATTTCAGTGCTGCAGCCTTGTTTCGGCGTTTGGTAACGATTGCTTCCAGCACTTCGCCCTCATGATCAACGGCCCGCCAGAGGTAGTGTTGCTTGCCATTCACCTTCACGAAAACCTCGTCCACGTGCCACTTCCATTTGGTGTAGGCTCTCAATTGCTGAACACGCTTTCTTCCGATCTCAGCAGCAAACATAAGGCCAAACCTGTTCCACCAATACCGGACAGTTTCGTGGCTCACGTCGATGCCTCGCTCGTGCAACAAATCTTCGACATTCCGAAGCGAGAGCGTGAAACGAATGTACAGCATCACTGCAAGGTGGATGATCTCGGGACTGGTTTTAAAGTATTCGAAGGAGGCAGGTCTGGTCCTGGGCAAAAGCTACGCAACACCCCCGCCCCACTCAAGCAAAGTTCTTCTGACAAGACCGCTCAACGAATTACATGAACCGAGCACCTGGCGTGATGCACGACTCGGTTCGCAGTGGAACCTAAGAAAACGTCCTCAAAACCAGGCTTGTGCGAAGCCAAGATGATGCAATCCGCGTCGCTCTCATTTGCGCAGTCGACAATAGCCCTACCCGCGTGACCAGAGATGAGCCGAACCTTCGCGCCTGGAATTTCAGAAGCAGTTTGATGCAGGTTTTCCAAGATTTCATGCCGCGTATTGGCAAGTACTTCGCTGGGAATCTGAGACGCTACATACGCCGGAATTGGTTCTTGGACGTGTATCACGGTGAATACAGCGTCCGCATCAGCCAATTGGCGCGCGGCTTCAAACGACGCTTGTGTGTCGTGTTCTTGGTCCAGAGCAACCGGGATCAGGATATTCTTGTACATTTGACCGCCTACCTACTGCTCCGGCGATTCCAGTTTGGTTCCTCGGCAGCAGGAAACCTAAACAGGCTCAGACTTTGACGATTTCCCCGCGCTCTTTGTAGCGGCTACAACCTCATCAACTGTTTTCTCAACGGCTTCAGCTTCGGTTTCAGCGACATAAGATGCACAACGCGACACGGTTTCGAACCATTCCTGAATGTCAGCAACCAACCGCTCCGCCGAATGGCGCTGCCACTCCGCCATGCTCTGAAGGGCTTTGGAGGGATCGGACGGGTTCGCGGAAGACACATTTCGTGCAGCTTTTAGAGCCGTCCGGACCGCCTCATGACGCCGTTCGAACCAATGCTGTGCAAAGGCCTCTGTTTCTTCGAGCAATTTTTCTTGTGCGTCCCAAAACTGTTCGATCTGGGCACCGAAGGCCGGATTGCCAGACATGGGCGGCTGCATTTGCTTGAAAACATCCACAAGCGAGGTCGGGCTATTTGTGCTAGATTTCTTTCTCGGCATCGAAAATTCCTCCTCATTTCCTGAGTAAGCTATTGTGCCACCTGCGGCATGCTTTCGCCTTAATACAGATCAATTACGCTTATCTTTAGAACTCTCGGCTTAGACCGCGACAGGGCACTCACATTCTCTCCGACATCGGTTCCTAGAGGGCAGTGTTGGAGTTAGAGTAGTCTAGACAAGAACTTAACGCTTGGTTTTCTATGCACATTGCCGGCTTTCTGATTACCCTTGGTATCCTCTTCCTTGCCGGATTGGCGGCCGACCAACTTGGCCGGGCCACGCATTTTCCTCGTGTTACAACCTTACTTTTCCTCGGTCTGATCGCCGGGAACGCCGGAATGGGGTTGATCCCACTCGACGTCGCAATGTGGTTCGACGAGATATCGATTGTAGCCTTGACGATGGTCGCGTTCCTTCTTGGAGGATCTTTGACATACGAGAACCTGGTACGGCATGGCCGAGCCATTCTGACGATTTCGATTTCAATCGTGGTTGCAACCCTTGTTATTGTGCCTGCTGGACTGACCGCAATTGGCGTACCCTTCGGGTTGGCGTTAGTGTTGGCGGCGATTGCTACGGCTACAGCTCCGGCCGCCATGACAGACGTGATCAAACAATCTGGGGTGTCCAACAGCTTCACCGAGACATTAAAGGGCGTTGTCGCAATTGATGACGCTTGGGGTCTGATTGTTTTCAGCATCGCCTTGGTTCTGGCCGGTCATTCGGACGGTTGGGCCACTGTCACGACCACAGCGATGTGGGATTTCGGAGGGGCTATTTTGCTGGGTTGCGCACTAGGCGTGCCATCCGCTTACCTGACCGGCCGCTTGAAACCGGGGGAGCCAACGCAGGCAGAAGCAGTGGGCATAGTCTTTCTTACAGCGGGCCTCGCGCTTTGGCTGGAGGTTTCCTTCTTGGTAGCAGGCATGGTTGCGGGCGCAGTTATCGGGAATCTTGCCCGCCATCACGACCATGCTTTTCATGAGATCGAGCACATTCAGTGGCCATTTATGATCCTGTTCTTCCTGTTGGCTGGCGCCACGTTGGAAATTGAAGCCTTCGGCTTGATGGGCTGGGCTGGTGCTCTTTTCCTATTCTTGCGTGCCGTGGCCCGAATTGTCGGAGGTTACTGCGGAGCAATACTGGGCGGCCTGCCTCGCCGTCAGACCCGCTGGTACGGTACCGCTTTGTTACCACAGGCCGGTGTCGCGGTAGGAATGGCCCTTGTAGCCGGAGAGCAATTTCCGCATTGGGCCGCGTTGATCATGGCCTTTACTCTAGCCAGTACTGTGGCCTTCGAGGTGTTGGGGCCGCCGTTGACTCTCATGTCAATCAGACGAACGGCTGACGCGGATGAGCAGATTGGTCAGTGACTATTCAGACTGGATCGATTCAAGAAAGGCGAGCAAATTCGCCAACGGCAGGCCTACCATCATAGATTGCCCATTAGGTAGAGCCACCGCGATTTTTTGGTCTGTCTCAAACACCGCGCCAAAGATTGGCATTTCGCCCCCATGGGCGAGCAATTGTGAACGACCATCAATCTGTTCAGCTATGCGAACTATCGGAAACACACCGTCGTTTTCGCCCGCCAATTTGGTAAGGTCGGGTGTTCGAATAGCCAACATTTCGGCCATTGGCCCGTCTCCGGTCGCTTCGAAACCGTGACATTGCCAGCAATACGTCCGGTACAAATCACTTCCCGCACTGACGCTGACCTCCTGTGCTAGTGCAGGCCCGGTGACTAACAGTGCCAGTAAAATCCCTCGATAAACCTGCATATTCTCCTCCAAATCTCTGCCACTAATGAAGATCTCATTAAACAGTATAGCTAAGGAACGTCTTTGACCTTGCTCATGTTGTCCGAACCAGCACGAACATTGGCGTTTCAGTCGAATAGCGTTTGAGCACACGCCCAATCTAATCCGGGTAGACCTCCAACTACGCCACTTCGTCATTGACCTTACCACCCTCGCGCCCAGACGGCACTCCTTCCAATGCGTTCAAATGCCAACGAATTCGCCAAAGGTGATAAGACACGCGATGTAACCATCTGAGGGCATCCAAACGAGCCCAGACCACGTCGTCCGGCAGACTGTCAGTCGCAGCATCGGCGATGAGCAAGTCTCTGCGAAGTTTCCTCTGTCGTCGCAGAAAACGGCGAACGCGATTCAGCGTGATTTCACACTGCGCTGGATTGTCGATTTCCAAATAGCCATCAGTCGCCGCAATCACCACTGAAGCAAGCCGTTTCAAGCGCGGGTCTTTCGGCAACTCGCTTATCCGATCATCTTGGCTACACCGGTAAAGCAACCGATCAAGATGATCGAGGATATGGTACATACCCTTGATGCTGGACAACTCTACGTCGGACCTGCTGGACAGTTCTATCTTATCTAGATACGAGCGCGCTTCGGATATAGCAGTCTCAATGCTGTCCCGCCCAAAGTTGATTCCGTTTGGCTGCGATGCCCCCATACATAACCGAAGGTGCGCTACTTCGGCCCTAACAATTTGTTCGACTGCAGCTTTTGCTGCATCCACAGCTATTTCCGGCGTCCCAAGGACAAGCGGATCCAGAGATCTCGTTAACTCAGCACCTCGGTCGGGTACGAGCGCCTCGACAAATCTGGCAAAGGGTTTGGCGAAGGGCAAGATCAGCGCCACGCCTATGGCGTTGAAGAAACTATGGAACGCGACAAGCGCAGTCAGAGAATTTCCTGCCCCCACCCCGCTTACAAAGACCGAAGTAAATGGCCCCAGCAAAAAAAATGCCATTACTCCTGTCATCACGTTGTAGATCACATGAGCAAAACCGGTTCGACGAGCCATCGTGCCCCCACCAAAGGTGGCTAGAACAGCGGTGAAAGTTGTCCCCACGTCCATTCCAATGACGAGCGCCGCCGCTTGAGGGAAGTTCACAGCACCAGCGCTCAACGCAGCCAATGCTGTCGCAACGCCAGCGCTCGAAGACTGCGTCACCATCGTTATCAGGACGCCGATCAATACAAGCTTCAGCCTGCCTAGCAGTGTATCTGGCGGAAAATCGGCAGGAGTAACTACGCCGCGAAACGCCTCAAGCCCGGACTTGAGCTGCTCGATCCCAATGAAAATCAAACTGAACCCGGCCAACGCCAGCCCAAGGCCGGAAACCGCTTTTCTTCCCGAAAGAGCCAGCAAAGCCCCGATAAAAACAACTGGCAACATCACTTGTCCCAGGTCTAGCCTGAACCCCAAGAGCGCGACGAGCCAACCTGTCATGGTCGTTCCGATATTGGCCCCAAAGATGATCCCAAGCGCTTGGGGAAATGTGAGCAGACCAGACGCGACAAACCCGACGGCCGCAACGGTGGTCGCACTGGAAGACTGGATTGCAGCTGTCGTGACCGCGCCTGTTACGGCCCCGGTAAACGGTGTCGACGTGAACCGGCCCAAAATGTCTCGCAATTTCGCCCCTGCCAAAGCCTTCAAACCGTCGGTCATCAACAGCATGCCGACAAGGAACAGGCCGATGCCGCCTAAGGCCGGTAACAGGTTCCAGAACATCACGAATTGCTTTCCACCCTAAGTCTCACACCGCCTAGCATGTTTGCTTTGCCTTTAAATCCGACGACAAAAGTCAGTTGGTTTGCGTTCAGCCTCGCAGACCCGACGCCGCGAGTTGATTGACATAGATCAAAGCACCAACACGAATTGCATAGTGAAATTCGAATGTTTCAACATATTCTGCGTTCACCGTCCTGTCCCCAAGTAAACACAAAGGTGAACGGAATTCTGAAGAAGTGGAGGTTCCACCCACGGGGGCTCGGCAAGAGTGATGGCGAGCCCCCAGTTAGTCGATTGGCGTCCAATGCGCCCAAACGTTGAGACACAAGGCATTCGGTGCGGCTTTGACCATAGGATCAAGCCGCTGCGCCAATCGAGATAAAAAGAGAAGGACGCCACTGACGACGTTCGGAATGGGCAGTTGGCGGAAACCACCTATGAACTCTGGTGATCCAAACGAACAGAAACTCAGACGGGCCCTTACTACCCCGTTGCTCACGCTTTATGGCCTTGGGGTAACGGTCGGAGCGGGCATTTACGTTTTAGTCGGTGCAACAGCAGACATTGCCGGACCGTTTGCGGCGTTGTCGTTCGTTGTAGCCGCGCTCGTCGTATCACTCACCGCGCTTTCCTATGCAGAACTCGCAACTCGATTTCCTGTCAGCGCAGGTGAAGCAGCCTATGTTGAGGCGGGATTTCAGAAAAGATGGATGGCGGTTTTCGTTGGGTTTGCGGTGGCAGCCTCGGGCGTTATCTCCGCTTCTGCCGTTGCAATTGGCGCAGCATCATACCTTCATGCTTTGACCGGTTTTGCGATTCCTGTTTTGACCATCAGCGTCGTTCTGATCATGGGTCTAATCGCGCTTTGGGGGATCACTGAATCTGTCTTTGTTGCGGCTGTCATCACGATCATCGAGATCGCAGGCCTTCTCTTTGTGATTGGCTGGGGCATGTCGGTTCAGGATCCGCAGGGATACGGGATCAGTTCGATGCTTCCGCCACTTGAACTCAACGCGTGGAGAGGCATTTTCGCGGCATCACTTCTAGCCTTCTTTGCATTTGTTGGCTTCGAAGACATGGCCAATGTTGCGGAAGAGGTCAAAGACCCCGTGCGCACCATCCCAAAAGCGATTTTACTAACCCTCGTTCTGGCGACGGTGTTGTATCTGGGAACCTCAATGACGGTTCTACTTGTTGTTCCGATCGATGTTCTCTCGACATCCACAGCACCCCTCGCGCTTGTGTTTTCAAACGCCCCCGAGGTGATTAAACAGGGCTTTTCCGCGGTCGCGATTGTGGCGACAGTCAATGGAGTACTGATCCAGATGATTATGGCCTCGCGGGTGATCTACGGACTAGCAGACCGTGACCATTTGCCGAAGGTTCTGGCGATAGTCCCTAAGGCAACGCAGACACCGGTTGTAGCTACTTTGCTGGTTGTAGCGATCATCGTTCTGCTGACTCAAACTACACCGATTGGTACTTTGGCAGAGCGCACATCCCAGATCGTTCTGGGCGTCTTTGTGCTCGTCAACATTTCGCTTATCCTGCTGAAGATGCAGCCGGACGAGGCCCCCAAGCATTTTCGCGTTCCTCTTGTGGTACCGCTCCTAGGGGTGATCACCAGTGCATTGCTTTTTGGATCTGGATTTCTCTAACTAGACAAAACAACCCAAAGGCCTCAACGAGCTGCCATGGCGGTGCTGGCAGACTAGTGCGAACCAGTCTCACAAAGGGCAGGATGCCTGCACTTTATTCGGTGCAGAAACCGCGCCACTCTGCGATAGCGGCAGCGCTGTTAAGATTGCAATTTGTTCTAGAAGACAGGCTGCGCTCTGAGTTGAACAAGTTTAGAACTGAGGCGTGAATGGCGGCGAATTTCTCTAAACTGCGCATCCGCCTGAAACGCAACATCGCCCGTTCTCTTCGTCGAAGCGGCAGATGCGAATTCTCAGCGCGGTTGCTCAACAAGCGCCCCGTTTCCAGACGCTGCTCCGCACCAATCTCTCTTGGAGCAGCGCCAAACGACCTGAGCCGATCAGTCACGATCACTTCGGGGCGACCGTGCTTTTGCATTGCTTTTCTTAGAAATTTCAACGTGGCTTTCCTGTCACGCTTCTTCGTGACGAAGCTCTCCAGAACTTCTCCTTCGTGATCGACAGCCCGTCAAAGGTAGTACCGCTCGCCCTTGATCTTCACAAACATCTCGTCCAAATGCCACCACCAGCAACTCGACTTCATCCCCTCGATACGTCGTTTTCTGATCTCGGCGGCGAACTTCGGACCAAACCTGTGCCACCAAAACCGAACGGCCTTGTGGCTCACGTCGATGCCGCGCTCGTCTAGCAAATCTTCCACGTTTCGGAGCGACAGCGGGAACCGAACATACAGCATCATCGCCAACCGGATGATCTGGGGCGAGGTCTTGAAATAGCGGAGCGGCGATCGTTTGGTCACGGCCGGACGCCACAAAACCGCCCTCCCCGTCTCAAGCCGGTTTATCTGACAAGGTCAAAGAAATAACAATGCCGCCAAATTGGTAGTTTCCTGCAGTCATTAAGGAAGCTGAAAGACATCTATCACACCACCGACCTTCTGAATGAAAACGCCGCCGGCGTTTTCCTCCGTCGAAAGCGCGTCACCTTTGGCAAGCCGTTGACCAAGAAGTTGGACGATCTCCGGGGAATTGGCGAATTTAGAGTGATTTATGCTCGTGGTGTCTTCAATCTCAGTCAAGTCAATCACTGTCAATCCGAACTGGCTAATGGACTGTGGATCTGCGGCTCCCAGACGTGGTTGATTACCGGCAACCATACGTGCGACCCGCAAAGCTTTGTCGTCTCTAGACATCAGAATTACGAACTTTCTTCGCTCTTCGTTTGGCACAGTGGCCAACTGCCGGACAAAGAGGTCTACATCGATGTCAGGCGACGCGAGGACAATGGTGTTCAACTTGTTTAGAGCTTCCAGGTTTTCTTGAAGCGCCATTGTGCGCACCGCTTCCATTGTCAGGAAGTTACCCATCGAATGTGCAACGATGTCGAAGCCGTTGACCCGCGTAGTTTCAAGCAACAGAGCTACCTGAACCATGGCATCCCTAGAAATTGCTGCACTGTTAATATCAGCAACATAGTCGATGGTTCGACGCGTCGAAGGCCATGAAAAAAGTATAGGAATGCCTTGATAACCGGTGTCTTCAACTAGCTGTGCAAATCGAGCAATAGCTTCGGTCATGTTGGTGTTGTAACCGTGAACAAATACCAAAGCCGAACGCCTAGTGATATTTCGAGTTGTCGCGGCGCTGTCGATTACATCGGCGAAAGAGGCAGCACCGGTTATCCGCTGGGGATTGTGGAGCACAATATGCTTCAACGGATCTGGTGGGCCATTTCTTGGAAGGCTTACTTCTCCAGGCTGGTGATTTGGCGGGATCGAGACATCCACCGAGGCGAAGTGCAGACTTTCGGACCGACCTCCAGAGAAAAATACACCTTCGTCATCAGATGGGGCTCTCGTGGTCGCAACATAAATTCGATGCGTTGCTGCACTTATTGAATCGCTTTCGTTCGAGAGAGGCTCTCCAATGCCAACAAGATTTCGAGGTATGGCGCACCCGGCGATAACTACTGGAAGGAAGCACGTTAACAACACCCGCAAATTCAAACACCGCACAGGTGCGCTGCGCAAAGCGAACGACCAGAATATTGTGAAGGTTTTGGCTAGGTGCAAACGGTCCTCCAGTCAAATCGCGCAAGCATCTTCCGCTCCAAGGCAAAACTGCGTAGCGCTGTCGGTGCGTGGGTAGTCAATTGCCATAGCATAGTTCAATAACAGGGTTTTTTCCGTACCAAGCTGCCAAGTCTTGTCCAATCCTGGTCCGAACAGTTTTTTGACGGCGACGTACATGATCTATGCCATAGTTCTCTTTGTCGGATGGTCGGATCAGCAGTATATTGTACGCAACCGTCCACAAAGTTAGCGGGCGTTATCCGAAAAATCTACGTCGATGTTTGCCGCAAGCCAAGTTGTAGAGTTCAGAGTTATTGAGGACAAATCAGTCTTCAAGCAAAGCTCGCTGCGAGTTGAGAGACACGGTCAATTGTCCAGTAGACAGCAATCCCGACGCACGCTGTCGCGGTAACTTGGCGAGTAAGTCTTCCAAGATGGGCAGCATATCTGTTGGCCAGTCCAAACAACGGCCAAATGGCTAGCACGATAAGAAATTGGCCCAACTCGACGCCTACGTTGAATGCCAGCAAGCTCTGCCAAATGTTTGGTGCGGTCACCTGTAATATCTCCTGCAAGACAAAACTGAAACCCAGCCCGTGCAAGAGACCGATGCCGAACGTAACAAGAATGATTTTGAGCTCAGGCCCCTCGTTTTCGGAAGGTTGTCGGATTGCGATCAATCCAGCATAGATAATCGATAGCGCTATTCCGGTTTCGACTGCCGGCACGAACCAGTTCCCTTTTGGAACGTAGCCAAAGAACCCCAGTGCCAGTGTAACACTGTGACCGACAGTGAAGCCGGTGACCCGCCACAACAGCGATCTAAATGTCGCAGCCCCAAGTACAAGGCAAATGACGAAGAGAACATGGTCCAAGCCCTCTAGGATATGACGTACACCTTCCCAGACAAAGGTTAGAATGGCCGCTGCCTGCGACCGCGATATTTCAACAGGTTCGTCAAGAAGGCCGCGTGTACGAAAGACCTTTGGCTGACCGGGGCCATAGTCAATGATCAGATTTGCTGTGTTCTCCTGATCCGGTAGATTTGGATTCAATCCACTGGAGAGTGAATAGGCTAAATCTGACACTTCGGAAAAGTATCGTAACTGAATATCCACTACAGAGTCGCCCACATAAAGCGGCGTTGGGAGATTCGAAACATTCGTATCTAGCGCGAATACGGCGCGAGCTTCGTCAAGCGTTGCAAAGCCTGGCTCTCGGCCGACAGCGTGCAAACGGACACTTTCGACCTCGCCGCGCAGACGTAGCCCGTTGACATTTATCAATAGAGCCTCTTCTGCGATACGACCAAGCCCCTTCGGATCCGAGGCGACCTTGGCCGCGTCAAGAAAATGTACAACTTGCCCATCTTCGAATGCGTTGCTGGTAAATGGTGCAGGCTCAGGAAGAGCGCTATCGTCGACTTCACCTATTTTGTCTGCCACGAGATACGGCATCGGTGTCCGCATGTGGATACGGAGCCCATCTGGCAGATGCTCAACATGAAGAATACGAACATTTAAGTTTAACAGGAAATGCGCCGTGGCAGGCGCCGTATCGGTCAAAGCAAGTGCCAGCGCAAGCAGTGCAAAAAGAAAACCACGAAAAGCGATCAGACTCCGCAGATTAAGCATTTTTTACGCGCGCCTCTAACACGGTAATACCTTGTAATTTCCAATAGCCGCCGTCTTCCACGACCTCGACAAGCGCACGGAATAGAATTGGCCGGCGATGGCTGTGCCCCCAGTGCGCAGCAGTGGCTTCGGCGGTCCAACTCGCGACGGCTCGGAATCCGAATCCGTTTTCCAGTTGAGCTATGTCGTCCAAAAAGACTTCTTCGAGGCTTGTAACCCGCGCGACCCCGCCGCCCGGAACACGCACAGCCAATGCGCGATCTAGTTCCGCCGCAACCTCAGCTAGTTCGGTGTGTAAAACTATCTGCGCCAACTCGTTCTGACGATCCTTTGGAGTGATTTCCAAATTCGCGTTGTTCACATTTTCCAACAGTCGTCTTAAAGCGTCGGTAGCTACCTCCTGGTCGGGCTGCATGCTTATGGGGTTGCGCACCTGCACAACACCTGCGCCACGGAGAGTGTATCCTGCCGCCAAACTGGCAATTGCCACACCAAACATTACCGCGCGGGAAAGCCCCTTTTTCAGAAACGCTTGTGATCCGGCTGCAACGGCCAAAAGCACCGTTAGCACAGACACTACTGGCATTCGCAAACTGCCAACTCCACCAGACTTGACGGGTTCCACTTGAGGGCTTTCGTAGGTCAAAAGGTGATTGGTCCAGCGAACGACTGGATCATCGGAGTTCGCGCCGCTTAAGAATGGACCTGCAGGGTCCGACAGGGTTGCAGGAACATTTTTTATTCGGTCGCTGAACATATCCCAAGTGACGACAGCTTCCTTGGGAAGGTCACGGTGGGGGAATGAGTATATGACACCAACAAACGCTTCATCAACGTTCACCTCGGTGTTTTCACGTACAACTTCCAACCCGGTGACATCCATTGTTAGTATCGCACCGCGCCGATACGTTGCTTCTTGCAAACGCCCATCAATTTCGATGTGATTTCGCCCTGCCAAAAACTCGAGCGAACGGGTTAATACGTCTGCTTGCTGCTCTGGGCTCAACGCCGCCCCGCCTTTAAAGTTAAGCCCGAGCCAAGGGGCGAGATCACGCAAACGTATCAGTGTTTCGTGCCGCACTTCCCTCGGTTCAACATAAATGTAGGTTGTCGCGCCAGACTTATGATGGCGGGTTAGACTCGGGTTGTCGAATTTGGAGTACCACGGGTCGTCCCAATCTATGTTGAGGCGTATCGAGTCTGAAAGGAAACCGAAATTGGCCACCGGTATGCCACGGTCACGAACAATGAAACCGATGGATGCAACCGGACTACCGTCCTGCAACGGTGGAGCAAAAGAAATTGCTGCCGGCGCATCCCCTTCGAAACTGTAGAATAATTCAGCATAAAGAACCCTGGTGTCCTCGGGCGCCGAAGGCATAATTTGTCCAGTTAACGGATTGCGTTGCCCGGAAAGTGGTGATCCACGATCAATGCGAAACCTCGGTTCAACGAGGTTTATGGATACGGGCAGACGGCTTTCGTCGTCTCTCCGGATGGTCAGCCCGTCGCGTGAAAAGCGTTCAGCGCGCTCGCTTTCGGATTTGCGGGCGCTGACATCGTCGAACCAATCGTCCGGAACAAGATCCGAAAAATGTTCGATGTCGCCCACGTAGACTTCCAGTTGCACACGCACCCCATCCGGAGCAATGAAAATCTCAGCGATATTTGGCGCGACCTCTGCTCCATTGTACTGAATGTAGTCCGCGCGCAATGGGATCGAAAACATCACGCTCCAGATGGCCAGAGACAACAAAAATTGTAGGGATTTCAAATACAGATGCATGTTTTTGACTATACGAAATCCGTGCCGCTGATATGCCTATTTGCGCCTGAAAAAGTTTGAACTTCAACAACTTTTAGGTATCTGCACGCTCAAGCGATACTGCTATCGGACTGGTTCAGCGCCAGTAACTCAAGTCGTTTTTGGCGAAAGCCCAAGCCTTCTGACAGCCGTAAGCTTTGCGGATTGGGATCCAAAAAATTTTTGCATTTTCTTACCCTTTGAAGACTAGCAACATGTTCGCCCGTTGCAGAAAGAATGCACAGAACACCCCAAATAAATCCGGCATTAGTGCATTATTTTGAAGGAGCTGTTCAAAAGTTTAGCGATCCGCCACTGAGCATACAACGTGAGTGGCGGCCGCTTTTTCTGGATTAGCGCTCAGGAAGCGGAGGGGGCGTGTATCCCTCCCATTTTCCGCTTGCCGTGAATTCCGAATAAGTTGCTTCGCCGCTGCGCTTCGCTTCCATATACCCCGTCGTGGTTGGCGGTGCCTGCACGCGTTCGGCACTAACGACTTCGCGCTGAATAATTTCTTCCTGCGTGACTGTCCATGCCATAAGATCATCAGCAATCATAAGCGGTCCATCGTACACTTCACGAATTTCTTCGAGCATCAGCTGGTCCAGCTCCGGTTGACGTATTGTGTGATACGCAATGGCAAGACGCGGTTTCACTTCTGCCATAATTTTCCCAAATCCCGAAGGTGGGGTATGAATGTATGACGAAACGAAGGTTGCTTGACGCAGATCCCAACCGAGCGTAGCGGCTAGTCCTTCCGGGGTGTAGAAACATTCGTGGATAACGAAGTCCGCGCCCTTCGCGTACTCAATGAACCAACTGTTGGGCGCCGAGTCGCCGCCGAATACAAAGCTCAGGCCATTCCATTCGAGCCGATAGCTGACAGAACCATCAAGCGAATGCACGGCCGGGAACGATGTGATCCTGACACCATTTTCCTCGTATACGACCTCGTTGATCTGTTTGAAATCAAACTCATGCGCGATCAGCTTGCCTCCCTCATCGGGCAGAACCCCGGCTCGCCCGGCTACATCCCAAGCGTACGCCTTTGTAAGGCCGTCAACAAAAGCTGCAGTGCCTAACTCGGGTGTCGCCCCTGACGGGCCATAGACGTGAAGCGGAGTGTACCGTCCGCTAAGCCAGCCGCCAATCCACAAGGCAGCAGTATCCGCCACGTGGTCAGTGTGTAAGTGGCTGACAAAGACTTTGTCCACCCTATGAAAATCAGGACGCAACGCAAAAAGATTTTCAGTTGATCCGCTGCCAAGGTCAAAGAGAAAGATGTCGCCGTTGCCCAGTTCGACATACCATGCCGTTGATTTTTGCGCTCGAGTGATGGGGGTCGGCATGCCAGTGCCGAGCGCGACGATGAACATTTCATCTGGTCCAACGGATTCTGTTCGTGGGTACCAGGCGGTCGAGGTTTCCTCCTGCGCCTCTGCAATCCCATGAAGACCGAGGTTCAAAAGTGCACTTACCAGCGCGCCAAAAAGCAGAAAGGTTCCACGCCCAATTATTTTGTGGTGTTTCATCTCGTTTAAATCTCCGCCTTCAAGATACAAGTGTTTTGAAAAAGAACAGGCCGACTTCCCGGCCCGCGCTGCGCGGCCTTACTCGTTCGGCTCGTACCACGGCTTGGCAGGCCGCCAGTCGACGTCGGCTAGACCGTTTTCGTCCCGGAACTCGTCAAGCATATCGTTTTGCGCATTGAAGCCAGGGGCCCACTCACCGGCCTTTATGAAGTCGCTCATTGGATCCGGAATGGACGGGTCTGGTGGCGGCTGGCGGGTCGGCCCCGGCACCGCGCTGGCCCGGTCAGCAGAGACTGCCATGCGCTCGGTCACGCCATCGGCAGTGATATTCCACGTCATCATGTCCATCGCGATCGACAGCGGCCCATCATAGGTAGAGCGGATCTTCAACAGAAGTTCCTGATGCGCCTCTTCCATCGTGTGGTAGGCCACGGCGTGACCTGGTTGAATCTCGCTCATCACCTTGCCAAAGGCCGGGCCGGAGGTGTGGAATTCGCAGCAGGCCCGCCAGGCGAGCTGTGCCGGCTGACCATAATCCTTCATAAAGAATTCCGGCGTAGCGAAGGCTTCGTGGATCACGAAATCGGCGTCCTTGGCATATTCGACGAACCATTTGTTGGGCGAGGTGTCTCCGCCAAAGACCAGCTTGAGCCCGGCGTATTCGATGATGTAACTGACCGGCCCGTCGCCAGTGTGGATTGCCGGAATCGAGCGTACGACAATCTCGCCGTCGTCATAGATCACTGCGTTTTCTGCCCGATAGTCGAACTCGTGCACCGTGATCGTGCCCGGGATCGGGGTGATCTTGAACGAGCGCGTTTGAAAGTCCCAGTTGTAAGCTCGCATGAAACCGTCGATGGCATAGGCGGTTCCCATTTCGGGTGTTTGCCCGCTCGGACCCCAGATCTCAAGCGGCACCGGGCGGCCGGATGTCCAGCCGCCGGCCCAAAGACCGTCGAGATCGCCCCAGTGGTCGGTGTGCAGGTGGCTGATGAAGACTTTGGTCAGGAACTCCGACGGAATCATCAGGGCATTGATATTACGCATCGAGCCGGTACCGATGTCGAAGATGAACTTCTCCCCATTGCCGAACTCGAACAGGAAACAAGCCGAAGCCTGACCGCGCCGCTGATCTGGCATCCCAGTGCCACAGGCGACGACGCGCACCTCGCCAGGCGACAGCTCTTCGGTGCCTGGATAGTAAACGTAACGATCCGGCGCCGTACCGGTGCGGCTTTCAACGACACCACCGGCAGCATGGGCGGCTCCCGAAAACGGTACTTCTGCTCTATGCATTAAGACAAGCACCGCAGCAGCGCAGACCAAAGAAAGGCAAGCTGTTGTCGATAGGCCGAGTTTGTCCTTGAGTTTCATTTCATTCCCCCCTGTCAGCGCGCCTGCCAGGGAGAATAGCTTGATATGTACGGTACAGTCTAGAAATAATATTCAGGGCGGATGCCCTATAAAGCCTTCGAAAGAAGCGCGATGCGCAAATCACGTAACCGGTCACGATCCTTTTTCGACAGGTCAAAAAACAACTCTTGTTCGCTGAGTTGATAGCTCACGAAGACACGCACCCGCATTTCAAGATCATCACCCTCGAAACCCAGCAGCGAAAAAATGCTGCGTATATGCGCTAACCTTTTTTTCATTTCTCGGCGCCACACACGACGGACATCCCGGTCTCGTCGGGCCCATTGCCGCATCGCACTGTCCAGAAGATTTAGCTCGGATTGCTCGACTATTTCAGAGATCACTCGCAATCGAGCTTGGGGTGTTCGAGACTTATAGACCTGCTCTCGGAGGATTGGGGATGCATCAAGCCCGAGCCAATAGTCCATCATCTTCTGATGCAGGTCACTTTTGTCTTTGAAGTGATAGTAAAAACCGCTCTTGGAAACTCCAAGCTTGGCGGCGAGCCGCTCGACCCGTACAGCTTCGATGCCGTCGTTCTTTAAAACATCCAGTGCAGCTGCAAGCCAATCAGACTTGCTCACTCGGACCTTTGAGGGGTTAGGGTCGGGTTTGATCGTGGTCATTTGCGATTTTATACCAAGTTGCTAAGGTGTGGACAACTAGACGGAAACGTACACTAATGATTGAGTAGTCGAATCGCTGGGTGGCTTCGTGCGAAAATTGCTCTCAAAAAAGGAACGTTGGTTCTCCAGCTTTGGCGATACCGCCCTCTGTCGCGCGGCATTTCACGTACCGCTCACTTTCTGTGGTGCAAATACCTGTTGCTGCGGCTGCTGCAAAAAATGTTTGTTCTGCCCATCAAATTTCAAACACTTCACTGTAAGTTTGGTAGGAGACGCTAAGACGTGCTCATTGTTCTAAGCCTCTATGCCCTTCTGGTTTATTTGATCTTCGGCGTATTCAAATGGTTGCCTTGGAATGGAGTGTCTAAGACGGTCGTGGCTACGATTGGCCTTGTTATCGCCTTGGTCGTCATAGGTGCACTAAACTACCTTGCGCCAACAGGTCGCGTGACCGTTCAGGGAACCACGATAGAAATTACTCCAAATGTGTCGGGGACTGTCGTAGAGGTCGCAGCCGAGTCAAACACTCGGATTGCAAAGGGTGATCTGCTCTTTCGAATAGATCCCGCTCCATTCGCACTGGAAGTTGCGCGCCTTGA
The DNA here is from genome assembly GCF_059613045.1 of Ruegeria sp. BHSC037. Taxonomy (NCBI): domain Bacteria; kingdom Pseudomonadati; phylum Pseudomonadota; class Alphaproteobacteria; order Rhodobacterales; family Roseobacteraceae; genus Ruegeria; species Ruegeria sp. BHSC037. The sequence continues at coordinate 19,957 of NZ_JBXWRT010000005.1, read as the reverse complement.
AGCGGCTCTTGTTGATGCTCAATCCAGCGTCTCGCGTCTGCAAGCGGACCTAGCAGGTGCCGAGGCCGACATCGATCTTCTCAACGAACAACTCGTCTTTGGGTATCAACGACGAGATGATCTTGTTCTGTTGTCAGAGCGAGGTGCCAGCACGGAATTCCAGATGCAGGAAGCCGTATCAAAGATTGAGCAACTGCAAGCCAGTCTTGACGCAGCACAAGCAAGGAAACTTGGAATTGAAATTCAAATTGCGTCTCAAGTGGACGGAGTGCACGCTTCGGTCGCTCAGGCGCAGCAAGCTCTTGCCTCTGCCAAATGGAATCTTGAGCAAACCGAAGTGTTGGCCCCCTCAGACGGTATTATTACGGCTTTGACCCTTCGCGCCGGTCAGCGAGTAACCAGCTTGCAGCCCGCGATCGCATTTGTGCCGAATGAGCAGCGCGCACTTACAGGTGTTTTCAGCCAAAGTGGGGCTCATGCATTTTTGCCAGGTGCTGAGGTTTCGGTGGCCCTTCAAGCTCTGCCTGGTACATCGTTTAAAACGACGGTGGACGCCATTGCTCCCGGAACAGCTGAGGGAACTCTGGGAGGTGCGACAGGGACCCTGCCTTCAATCGGCCAACTGCTGGGCGCCGATCAGTTCGTGGTTCGTCTTGTTTTACCAGGTGATCTCCCAGAACACGCCACGAAACTTGGTGTGAGTGGCACTGCTATGCTGATCACAGATGAAGCGGGGCCGATAGAGCCGCTAGCGCGCGTTCTGTTTTGGCTAACCAAGCAAATGAATTATCTATAGAGAGGGATCTAAATGCTTATGAATTCAATCAGGCTTCTTGCTTTGACAATCCTTCTGCCGTTGGGGTGGACGGGCATGGCGCATGCTGAACCCTTCTCGCGGTCCGGTCAAAATGAACAAGACTGGCGGTATGTATTGGCCTTTTATGCGTTTCTTCCTGCAAGAACCAGCGGCACGTCAACCATCGCAGGAACCTCTGTGCCCCTTGATCTGGACTTGGGAGATGCGTTGGACCTGTTGGACTTTGCTGCTGCCGGTCGCTTCGAGGCTTGGCGTGGTGATTGGGGGTTCATTTTCGACGCTAACTATGTTGCCCTTGAAGCTGACGGAGCGCTGCCGATCCCGAATGCGACATTCAATGCTGACATTCGGCAGAAATGGGCCGCTTTCATGGCAAGCTACAAATTTGCAGATTTGACAGGTGCAAATGGGAAACGGCAGGCCTTCGATCTGCAGTTTGGCGCGCGTTACAACTCGCTCCGGCAGGAGATCACGATCACATCACCGGTACCGACGCCTGTACTCGGCGGGGACGAAGGCTGGTGGGAACCCGTCGTTGGCGCACGCGGCATGTGGGAATTGAACGAAAAGTGGGCAGCGATCGCATCGTTCGATCTTGGCGGCTTTGGCGCAGGCGGCAACGATCTTCAAGTAGGAATAAATGCCGGCTTCGATTGGAAGCCTTGGGACCGCACGTCTATCTTCTTCGGCTACCGCTATTTCAGTATGGACTACTCGACGACTCTGGCAACCGGCCCGTTTGCCTATGATGTCAGTCAGCATGGTCCGGTCTTTGGTGTAAAAGCCCGTTTTTAGTGTGGCTCCGGGTGCTGTCAGACAGATTCGAACTGGTCTCTACAAGGGCAGGATCGTTGTCCCTTATGCCGCGCCGAGTTGACGCCACTCTGCAAGAGCGTCGGCGCGGTTCTTCTTGAAGTTGGCTCTTGAGTAGAGGCTGCGCTCCGAATTGACATGGTTGCAGACAGAGGCGTGGACGGGAACGAACAGCTGCAAGCTTCGCATCCGGCGGAAACGTTGCATTGCCCGTTCTCGTCGTCGGAATGGTAGGTGCGAGTTCTCAGCTCTGTTATTCACCCAGCGGGCCTTCTCCTGCCGCTCGTCAGCGCCGAGTTCTTTCAGAACGGCACCGTAGGACCGGAGCTTGTCGGTCACGATAACCTTGGGCCGACCATGTTTACGCATTGCTTTCTTTAGGAATTTCAATGCGGCTTTCTTGTACCGGGTCTTTGTGACGTAGCTTTCCAGCACCTCGCCCTCGTGATCGACCGCCCGCCACAGATAGTGCCGCTCCCCATTGATCTTCACGAACATCTCGTCGAGATGCCAACGCCAACGGCTCGATTTCATCCCTTCGATCCGGCGTTTCCGGATCTCGGAAGCGAACATCGGGCCGAACCTGTTCCACCAGAACCGGACGGATTCGTGACTGATGTCGATACCGCGCTCGTGCAGCAGATCCTCGACATTGCGGAGCGACAGCGGGAAACGCACGTACATCATGACCGCCAGGCGGATGATCTCGCGGCTGGTTCGGAAATACTTGAATGGGTCGTCTTTCGTCATCCCAAGACGCTATGAGACCGCCCTGCTCCGCTCAACCAGATTCCCTCTGACACCGCCCCGCGATATGATCGGGTGCCTTCGGCACGATCCCATTGGGGTTGAGCGCCTTAATCGAATAGTAGCCCTGCAGGATGTGATCCATGTTCACCGTTTCCCGCACGCCGGGCAAGTAGAGCATCCGCGTGACGTAGTCGGTGAGCCGGGGATAGTCGTTGAACTGCCGCCGGTTGGTCATGAACAGACCATGATAGGCTGCGTCGAAACGGATCAAGGTAACGAAGGCGCGAAGGGTCCGTCAGGGATCCAACAGGATGCTGCCCAAAACCTCGATGTCGCCCTCGTGCTGCCGGATGATCAGGACCTCACCGGATCGCGTTGCTTGCCCCGCGAGCGCAGAAATATTGACCTGGTGCGACACCAGCATCACCCGGCCATCCTGTTCCCGTAACAAGGCCCGCAAGTCGCGGGTCTGACTGTCTCTTCGCTCGTATCTGCCAAAGAACGAATTCAACGCGGGCGCGTCCACCACGGGCCCGAGATCGAGAAGTTCGGCGGTTTCGCGGGTCCGGCACCATTGGCTCGTCAGCACCCGGTCAAACTCTATCCCACGCTCCCGAAAGGCCGCACCGATCGCGCGGGCCTGGTTGCGGCCGCGCGCGTCAAGGTTCCGCTGGGTTTCGCAATTCCCAAGTTCGAAATTGGCGGGATCGCCCGTTCCGGGGGCGAGAGCATGCCGCATGATCGCAATCGCGCCGGGTTGTTCCAGGGCGTCCCAGTCGTTGGCAAAAAGCGATGCGGGCAGGAGAAGCAGGATGAATGTGATTAGGCGCATGAGCAGAACCTAGGCGGCCCGCCTTGGCTTTCCAGACCACAAAATCCGGCGGCGGTCGTTACGCATGCGTCCGCCTCCCTCCGCTTAATCCCCGCAAACCATTGAACTGCATTGTTTTCGACGGGCGCGCGGGTAGCGTTGCCCCATGCGAAACACGATCAACACATCGCGACTTGGGTCCAACCCGCTGCCGCCCGACCGGATGGCCCCGACCGAACGCCGCGCCGAGCTGTGCCGGTTGCTGGCAACGGGCCTGGTCCGGCTGCGGCTCCGAGACAAGGTGAAACTGTCTGCCGAAACAGGAGACTTTTCTCTAGGGTCAGGACCCATTGATTTTCGTCCAGCAGCGTGATTCACGGCTCGAAAACGAGCGGTGAACATGTCTGATCTTTTCTGGCTTACCGACGCGCAGATGGCGCGTCTCGAGCCCTTCTTTCCGAAGTCCCACGGCAAACCCCGCGTCGATGACCGGCGCGTGTTGAGTGAAATTATCTTCATTAATCGCAATGGGTTGAGATGGCGCGATGCCCCTTCTGCCTATAGCCCACACAAGACCCTCCAAAACCGTTGGAAGCGGTGGAGCGACAAAGGCATCTTCGCCCAGATGATGGCAGGTCTGGCTGCCGCTCACGGCGAAGACAAGACCATAATGATCGACGCCACCTACCTGAAGGCCCACCTGACCGCGACCAATTTGGGCGTCAAAAAAGGGGGCGTGGACGCCTGATTGGCCGCACCAAGGGCGGCATGAACACCAAGTTGCATGCCATCTGCGATAGCCGGGGACGTCCACTCAACCTGTTCGTCACCGCCGGTCAGGTCAGCGACTACATCGGCGCACGCGCATTGCTGAGCAGCCCACCCGATGTCGACTGGCTGCCCGGGGACCGCGGATATGATGCCGACTGGTTCCGGGAAGCGTTGAAAGACAAAGGGATAGGCGCCTGCATCCCTGGCCGGAAGCAGCGGCAGAAACCTGTCAAGTACGACAAGCGCCGCTACAAGAGGCGCAACCGGATCGAGATCATGTTCGGCAGGCTGAAGGATTGGCGGCGTGTCGCAATGCGATACGACAGATGCCCGAAGGTCTTCCTGTCAGCCATCGCCCTCGCAGCACTCGTCATTTACTGGCTATGAGTCCTGACCCTAAGCGACAGACCGGCAATTTCCGGTTCACGCCTCAAAATCTTCCGCTGTGTTTTTCTCATCGCCGCAGTGTAGTTCGCCATAGGATTCATTAGCTGCGTTTGAGAGTTGGCGATGAATGCGAATGATCGGATCGTGAAATCTTTCACACGTGGAGCAAGGCTAACCAATAGGATGAAAATGAGTCGCGTCGATCTTGCTGGAGGTGATCCGTTTGACAGGCCCGACAATCCATTGATTATGTGCGCATGACCAAAGCTCAAAGACCGCCAAAGCCAAAACCCATTCCTTACACCCCAGCGCTGAACCGCTATGAGCGGATGGTGTATCGGCGATGTGGGCGATCCGGTGTGAAGCTTCCGGTTGTCAGCCTAGGCCTGTGGCATAATTTCGGTGCGGACTCGACGCACGAAAACAAGCGCGCCATGTGTCGAACCGCGTTTGATCATGGGATCACTCACTTTGATCTGGCGAACAACTACGGTCCACCACCCGGTTCAGCCGAAGAGGCATTTGGCGAGATCCTCAAAACGGATTTCGCGGGTTACAGGGATGAACTGATCATTTCCTCCAAAGCAGGCTACGACATGTGGCCGGGTCCCTATGGGGAATGGGGGTCACGCAAGTACATGATTGCGTCCTGTGACCAATCACTCGCGCGCATGGGGCTAGATTATGTCGACATCTTTTATTCCCACCGCTTTGACCCCGATACCCCTCTCGAAGAAACAATGGGCGCGTTGGATTATATCGTACGGTCGGGTCGCGCGCTCTACGCAGGCATCTCGAGCTACAACTCCCAACGCACGCGCGAGGCCGTGAAAATTCTCAACGACCTTGGGACGCCCTGTTTGATTCACCAGCCTTCCTACAACCTGCTCAACCGTTGGGTAGAGCGGGACGGTTTGCTCGATACACTGGACGACCTTGGGGTAGGATCGATTGCATTCACGCCGCTGGCACAAGGCATTCTGACTTCCAAGTATCTTACCGGTATTCCGAGTGGTAGCCGTGCCACGCAAGGGAAGTCATTGCTCGATGGCATGATCAACGAGCGGTCTCTGGCAAGTGTCCGTGCTCTGAACGACATGGCCGAGGAACGCGGGCAGACTCTGGCGCAAATGGCCCTGGCCTGGGTGCTCAGAAGTGGGCGTGTAACGACCGCACTTATTGGTGCGTCCCGGCCGGAACAAATCGTCGATTGCGCACGCGTCGTCGATAATCTCGACTTCAGTGCTGACGAGCTCAAAAAGATCGATGAAATCAGTTCGGAAGAAGATATCAATTTGTGGGCGCGGTCGTCAGAAACAGAATGACCATCCTTAGAACGTAAGCAAAACCCACGCCCTTCAAAGCATACAGTTATTGGCGGATTAAATGTCCTTTAGTTCGACCAACCAGCTAACAAGGGCCGTCGGCCCAGAGTTCCGTATCTGCAAGACGAACGAAGATCGGCCTACCCATCGCAACCGTTGTGGCGTCGCCACATGGTTGGGTCATGCCCTTCTGGGACATTGGCGCATGGATCATCTGAGTAGCCGCGCAGTACGCTATATCTTCGGATCTGATCATCGCTCAGAAGAGCTGGTGTCGCGAGATGTCTCGACAAATGAACCATACGCAAAGCGGCTTGGGCTTCAGCAGCTTTAGCCAAAAGAATTGCGAGTTCATCTTCTGAAACTTCGGTGTCTTCAAAAGCTGCGCTCACCGCAGCTTCAGCAGCGATGAATTTTTCTCCTGCCGCGATGGCTTCGGTTCTCATTTCTTCAAACAACGCGGTAATTTCAGCAACTTGATCGTTTGAAAGCGCAAGCTCTTCTTGAAGCTCCAGCAGATGAGCGGGGCCAGGAAGGCCGTTCAACTCCGCAGGAAGAGCCAGTCCCCAACCGCCGCCCCGGCGAAGCTCAGCTATATCTTGATTGGATAGGCTTTTGATCTCACGTGTCTCGAAACCGGCGTACGGTGTACCACCATGCTTGTGCCCATCATCCTGTGATAACGCCGACAAAGGCATCGCAGATAGAACAACCGCCATCGACAAAACGAATTTCATGGGCATTCCCCTACAAAAAGAGCGCGGCATTCGCCAATAGAAAGACAGTATGAATTTTCCCGCGTCGTACACAAGCCGTCGTTCGCGCGCCATAACGAATGGCGGCTAAGTCCGCATAGCGGAACTCGGGGTGTTTTTCAAAAATGACCGCTTTCGACAGAAACAGACATTCAAGCCGACGAAATCGGGGCGACGTTATGCGATGTCTGCTTTCACCGAGACCGGACGTCCAGCAAACTAGGGTCTATATCCGAGTTGCGGGACAAACCTGCCGACCGGCAGTCGACAGCACAGAAGCGCAAGCATTCACTTTTCCGAAGGAAGTAAATGTCTGCATTCTGAACCGCATGTTGCGCAATCTTAGAACCGAGTAACCGACCGACACCAACGCCTTGGGCTCACCCTTCTTCAGGGGACGACTGGTGATATTAATAGGCACCGTGCCAGTACTTCCGGAGAACCACTTAACCGAGAAATTAGGCTCAGCCAGGCGTGTACCAGATAGGTGACGTGTAGGCACGTTCTTGCGTCTCCGTCGGTGCATCGTCAGGCAGCGACGCGCCCATTCGGAAAGCATCGTACACCGTCCAGCGTGGGGTCGGAATTTCGATAACCCGGGCGTAATAGAAGGCCGATTGAGAGGGATCAAAGTCAGGATCGGTCCATACCGTTCCCATCTCACCCTGCCCGATCGAGTTCGTCCAGGTGGCACGCTCCACGTCGACGGTGGAACCGATGGAGGGCAATTTGCCGTTTGCGTCCGGCTCCCGATCACCGGCCCAGGCCACGTCATACACCTGTTCGTGTGTCTCGCCGTCGGCATCGAGCCAGCCCTTGACGATCTGAATGCGATCCAAATTTCCGCCGATCGGATCCTTCAGCGCATAGACCATGAAGGTTGGCGCTTCCGAACCTTCGGATGGCGGCGGAAGATCCCCGCCCATCGGAGTGCCCTTGGTATAGCCTGCCGTTGCAGGGGTCCGCGAGGTCAGGTCATCCATCGTGTAGTTCCAGCCGCCGAAGAAACGTACCACGATGCGCGATCCCGTCGTTGCATAGACCTCCTTGCGCTCCATCGCATCGAAGATCGCCTCGCGCGTGTTCTCACTCGCCCATACGGCGGCGAGGCCGGATGCGACCATTTCCCAGCCCAGAATTGCCACGTCTCCGAACTGGGCGACGATATGCCCGGGGCGTTCAGGATTGGGCTCGGCCCCGGAATGCTTACCAAAGAAATTGTCCTCCTGAGCAGTGGCGAGTGATGTGTGGCTGTCAGTCGATCCAACCATCCCGAACTTGTAGGGGTTGGTGCCGAGCGACGTTTCCAGAAGCAACCCGGTTTTCAAAGCCTCACGCGCGTATTCACCGGCAAGCATGTCGTCGGTCTTCAATTCCGACAAGTTCAGGTTGCCCTTGTCCCAGGTTTCGTAATCGGCGAACTCGTCGTTCGGGCTGAGGAAGGGATGTGCCTCTCCATCCCCTTTGATCTGCGTTACTTCGTAGACGGGTTCCCACATTGCACGGGTCTGCGCATACTCTGCATCCAGTTGCCGGCCATCATACTGCGCGGTCTCAGGAAACATAATGCCGTTTGACAGGTTGCCGTTATGTGCGATGGCAAGCACGTCTCCGCGCGTGACATCTTCATAGTTCGCCATCCATTTCCACAAGTCGCGCGGATTGATGGAACCAAGGGGTGCCTCGGTGGTGAACGGATCCATCATGCCAGCCTTTTCGCCTCCGTCGCGGTATACGACGACGCGATGCATGTTTCCACCCTGGATCAACGAGGTCCATTCATAGCCGATGAAGCTAGTGAAAAGACCGGGTTCGTAAGCTTCTTCTGCGGCCTCAATCTGGCGCTGCCAGACAGAGCGGAAGGGTTTTGATCCTGCCTGGACCGCAAGCACCGGAGAAATCACCTCACCACGCGAATATGCGTCGATGAGTTCCAGAGCGGCTGCCACCCCTTCGTCGCCGCCATTCGCCACCATGGTTGCGATGCGGCTACCCTCGGGATCCGACATGATGGATTGGTCCTGTGCATAGATCATGTCGAAGAGACCCATGTTGTCGGAATGGTCAGCAACCACCAACCAATCGAGCGGGCGTGAAAGCCGCGCCATGAAGCCGGTTGTTGCCTGCACTTCTTGACCCTTGGCAAAGCGATAGGCAGCCCGCGCGTCCAAACGGTTGCCGAAAGCACCTGCATCAAACGAAGTGGACGTATGCAAATGCGTATCCCCCCAGAGAGGCCGGTCGGGTATCCCACGTTGGGCGTAGGGGGAATAGGACTTACCGGGAAAAGCCTTGCTGAGGCTCGAACCGTCGGGCGTCGGCTCGAATGCGAATGCAGCGGCGCCCAGGACCCCAAGTGCCGTTGTCATTGAAAGAAATGATTTCATTGCGAACCTCCCCACACCGGTTTCCGCGGAAATCATATCACGAAACGGCCGCAAATTGATCGACAAAACCGAATTTCTTGGAAACTTTCAGATTGATGCCTGCGTCCAAAGCGGACGTCGGCATCACCTCCTAGGGAAACCGGATGCTGTTTACCCGGGACCTCTTTTGAAGCTTATTCACGTCTGCCTTGGGCTCGTCTCAGTCATCTGAGGCTTTTTATCAGATGACTGGTGTGCGGACGAAGCTGTCGTTCTCCCATTAACCGGTTTCAGTATCTGTGCTTGAGCAACGGCGATGGCGGGCGCGGTTGCCCGGCAGCAAGAAGCCGAGCGTGATACCGCTGGTAGGCCCAGAGGTCCATGTCGCGAGAGATGAACTCGCTGCCCCTGTCGACGCGGATCGTATCCTCAAAGCTTGCCTTGCACATAGACAAAAACCCGAATGCGTATAATATTTTTCCAGTCCTGGTTTTTTTAACCAGTCGCATAAGGAGGAAGAGCAATGAAGTCTCTCACTGCTTTTTTTTTGGTTTCCTGCACAGCTTTTTGGATCATGCAAGCGGGAGACGCTCTGGCCGCAAACTGCGGAACCGACTTTCAGCATGCCTATGAAAAGGGCGTTCGCGATGGTCGGGGCGATGGTTCTCATTTGCGTGAATATGACCCGATGCACCATGGTCGGAAGGTTGCCAGAAAATGGAATGAGCGCGGAAACTGTTATCGCGAGGGTTACGATGTAGGATATCGGAATGCTGCTGCCGATGCGCGAAAAAAGCCCTCGCGACCCTCGCATGAAAACGCTCCCACGCCGGGCTCCAACGAACGGGCATATTACGACGACGGATGCCACGAGGGTACCGGTGACGCACATATGAGCATGAGCATGGCATACGAGCGGCACTCTGACATGTATGACCGCAGGTTCGAGCCTTTTTTCAGGCAAGGCTATGAACACTGCTGGAAGTTGTTCAGGTGATAACTTGACGTAGTGGGGGCAGCCACGCCAGGTTCAATTTCTGGCAGTGGCTGCCGTTTAAATGGACGATAATAGAGGTGGCGACGAAAGCAGCATTTCTCTCACCAGTGATTCTGGCGCCCGGATTCGTCCTTTAGAATAATGTAGAAAACATGCACGCTGCTGCGGCCTGTCAACGTATTCACGGAGGTGCTGTCAGACAGATTCTAACCAGTCTCAGTTTCCCAATAACCACGGGAACTTAGGCGGAACAGAGCTGACGCCACTCGGCGAGAGCGGCGTTGCGGATCAGCTTGAAGTTTTCGCGGGTGTAGAGGTGGCGCTCCTGGTTGAAATGGTTGTAAACGGAGGAATGAACGGCGGCGAACTTCTGCAAACTTCGCATGCGCCGGAAGCGCTGCATGGCCCGTTCTCTTCGTCGGAATGGCAGGTGCGAATTCTCAACCCGGTTGTTCAACCAACGGCCTATATGCTGCAGATCGGCCGCTCCAATCTCCCGCAACGCCGCACGGTACGAAGGGAGGCGGTCCGTCACCAGAACTTCCGGCCGACCGTAGCGCCGCATCAATTTACTGAGGAATTTCAGGGCGGCTCGCTTGTTTCGACGTTTCGTGACCACGGCTTCCAGAACTTCGCCTTCGTGATCAACAGCGCGCCACATGTAGTGACGTTCGCCGTTGATCTTCACGAAAACCTCGTCGACATGCCACTGCCATTGCCGCCCGGATCGCAGTCTTTCCGCCCGCCGACGCCGGATTTCTGACGCGAACATCGGACCAAATCTGTTCCACCAGAAACGGATCGTCTCGTGACTTACATCAATTCCGCGCTCGTGCAGCAGATCTTCGACATTCCGCAGCTACAAAGGGAAACGAACGTACATCATGACCGCCAAGCGGATAATTTCCGGGCTGCTATGAAAGTATTTGAATGGATCACACTTGGTCATGGCCGGAGGCTACGAAACCGCCCTGCCCGCCTCAACCAAATTCCTTCTTACAACACCGCGACGGGACTGGGTGGCGGAGGGGACGGGACCGGGATCGAAGGTTCTCCAAGTCTGTCGGGTCTACCGGCGCTCAAAGCGCAGCCTGAGCGAGCCGCGTCCCACCACGGAAAACTGCGCCTGTGTTTCCTTGTCCATCGGGTTGGGTAGTTCGAAGATACACCACTTCTCGGGTGAAAAGACATGCGGAACATAGAGGATGCGATATCGTCTGCGGCCGGTGCGCGAAGCAGAGCTGGCGACGCGCAGTTCGTTCGAAGTCAGTTCGAATTCGCATCCATCCTCTAGGGTGGACTTGACCTCAAACATCCAGTCGATCTTAGGAGTCTGCACAAGAAAGTCGTAACCGGCTGAATCGTCACCTTCGCTGCCGCCAAAGAACTTCGTTCTATTCTCCGATATCCACGAGCTTTCGGCGACGTAATCTGGAAACCGCCGCGTGAGGTACTGATAGGCCAACCATTCACTGGCGACACCCATTGCGACCTTCTGCGTTTCCGTCAGTCGTGTGGCGCGCTGCCCGCGCTTGCCTCCCCCACCTTTTCCGCCACCAGTGTCTGATTTTGACGCCCCATCAAATTGCAACAGTCTTGTCCGCTGGCGGCTTCGTTCAAACCAGCTATCGTCAGATGCGATCGCGGCCTCCGCGATGTTGTGCAGGTCCGAGGCAAAGGACGGATCACCCGGATCAAGATCCTGTCCTGCGAATTGGATGATGCGCTTCCGACGCTCCCGTTCTTGCTGCTCCCTGGCCTTTCGCTCCTGCTCCTCTTTCACAGCGCTTAGGTCGAGTCCAAGGCTTTTCGGATCAATTCCTTCAGGCATTCCCTCAGGCCAAAGTCCAGCACGCTTGCAGAGAGCCGGCACAACGTCACTGACAATGTCGAAGTCAAGCAAGCCAGCATTTTCGATCAAACGCACGATCTTTTGTTCATCTCCCTGGTCCCAAACCTCTGGAAGATCGACCAGATTTGTTCGGCACCATGCCCCCAGTATGGGTTTGGCTTCCTTCGCAAATGCACGAACCGCTTTGCGGTTCTCGCTTATCACTTTCTCAAAAGCAGGAAGATCGACATCAGGCACCTTCCCAAGTTCATTGGCAACGGACTTCTCCACATGCTCGACCACCGTCTGCCGGTCAAGTGTCTCGAAATCGAGGATCCAAGACTCCTCGAACGGGATGAATGTCAACTCTCGTCTTGAAAGGTAAACCGAAAGGTCATTTCCCCGACGATAATCGTCGAAATGCAACCGCCTTAGTTTGTCTCTTAGTTCAGGTGCCATCTCACGCAGATACGCTTTAAATGTGGCCTGCATTTCGGCTTTGCTTGTTAAAGTCTCCTCACCTAGCGATAACAGCACTCGATTGAATTTCCCGTAGTCAAGGCCCAGTGCCGCCACAATCGAACGCTGATCGGGGCTACTCTCACATGCCGTGAGCAGATCACCGGCGGTGGGAGAGTTCTCTGAAAGATGGGCCTCCAACCAAACCCGAAGATTGAATTCCGCTTTTTGATCTTGGGCGACATCAGCTAGGTCTTGAGCTAGGTCGGCATTTTCAAAGTACGCGACAACTGGAATGATCAGGTGAAGAACGTGCCCCAGATCAGTCCGCATCCCTGCACGCATGTCTTCGACAATTCCGACATCACATCCAAGCACAGAAGCCAATTCGGAATCGGTAGGTCGTTCTAACGAGCCATCGGGACGTCCCGGTGCCAACCGAAGAAGGGCCAACTCAAGTGATCGCAATCGAGAGTGGACAAGTTTGGAGATCTCGGCAGCAAGGCCCTTCGCGAGTTGTGGCCAGTCAATCGTGATACTTTCCGTCAAGATGAGCGTCGGGTTGGCTTCGTCTTGATAGCCGTACCACTCCATACGATTGCCACTCGCAACTTCCTGGCCCGCCACTATCAGTGAAATCGACCTGCATCTCCGAACCCTGATCGACCGAATTCGATTGTCCAGGGTCTTTGGGAGGATGCCCCGCTCGAGGTTCTCGCCAATCACTTCGTTGGCAATTACTGCAACTTCAGGAAGCCAATCCAAACCTAATGACACGAGATAATCATCATCGGCCGTGGGCCCGAAATCCGTGCCATCCACCAGCAACCGAACTGTGTCGCGGTCCAGTCTCATTGGTGCGTAGGCCTCGATATGACCTAGGCTTTCTCCGATGATCCCTAAGTCGACATCCCCCAACTCGAGTACCGCCAATCCTGCTGACGAAATGGTTCGCGCCTCAACGTTTTGTGCATTTTCCACGAGGATCACAGTGGTCTGAGCACCTTCGTCGCCTTCAATCCGCATCAAGCTGCCGGAACGGTGAACCGCGAGCGGGAAGTCGGATGGCAAGTCCGCTTGGCTTTCGGCTAGATCTCTCCAAGCCCGCTTGTATTCACGTCGAAAAGTCGCCGCATCCCCGGACTGGAGATTCTCGACGCAGTTCGCTAGCGCAACGAGGCGACTTACGGCCGACTTCGGGCTATCCCAGTCCAGAAGCCCGAGATCTCCGCCGAATGCGACCTTCGCGACATCGTCTTGGACGACTAACACCCGTGCGTCGTCAGAGAGACGCGGGATGAATGCCGGGACTCCTGGTCTTTTGGTCTTGGATGCCCAGCATTGGCTCGGCGAAAGAAATATTCGCTCTCCGCGCAAGTCGCCCTGTAACCACTGCTCTGTCCGAAGGAACTCACCCAAAGGCGTGATGACGCGACGCTCGTCCCACTCACGTTGCAGACGCCGGTAGCGTCCGAGGCGGCCGAAGAAAAATTTTCTTCCATGGCAGGCGACATGGTGGACAAGCAGCTCGTAGAATGCCTCGCGAATATGATCTGGGAACTCATCGTATTCAATCTGTCCGGGCAGTCGCCAGAAATCCCCCTTCAGCTCGTATTCCGTGTATGGGTGATTAAAGGAAGTCTGCCGCGCCAGTTCCGTCCATTTTTTCGTGAGGCCCAGGCTAGCATCTCCGTTGAACAATAAGTTATTCCAATAGTACGTAGGTGAACCCGTCCTTTGAACTCCAGATTCTATTGCCTTGAGACCATCGGTGACTCCCAGGCGTTCTAGGAATGCTTGCCATTTTCGGCTGCTATCTGTTCTGTGTAACCCCCACTCGCTTAGTGGCCTGAGAAGCTGGTTCTTCGCTAGCTCGCAGTCCTTTGAGTATTCGGAAGATTCGCTTAAAAAGGCTTCCAAACGCTTTCCGATTGCAGTCCAGCCACCTGAGAAAACAGCCCTGTTGGCGGCCACCCAGCCTCCAATTGTTGGGACGTGCAGATCGGCGTCCTTTGTTGCGGATTCCGCACTTTTCCCCGCTGCATCCCAGACACGAAATGCCCAATCGAGAGCATCCATCCGCCTCTTGTCGCTGGGCTTCTTACCCAGCGCCGCACCCAAACCAGAAAGTGCCTCCAAGGGATCAAACTGCCGGACAAGCCCTGCGTCGGAGAGTGCTTCCAGAACATCGTCGGGCAGAGGGATTTTCTCATCGAAAAAGCGATAGCCTCTCGTGAGGGAGGATGGCGGCAGAGGAACGTTACCCTTCTTGCGTTTGCCGATTTCACTTGCTCCGCGAACATAAAGGCCTCGCTGCTCATCCTCATCATGTCCACCAGCCGAACGCAGCTTCCCCGCCCGGTCAAGAAGAACCTCGGCGCCATCCAGGCAATCCAAGTCCACGTGCGAAGCCTCGCAAAGCGCGACCAGGTCCTTGTAGAATTTGGCCCATGTTCGCGGCTTCGCCGACCGCTCGACTAGCGATTCGGCATAGATTTCCGCCCAAACAGGGATCTCATTTGGTGACGGCAGACGAGAATACTCCCAGTCATACCAGCCGAAACAGCGCCCCGCCATCTCGCGTAGACGTTCAAGGCGCTGATTGTCCAGATCGCTGGAAGTCAGATGTATTCCGACATGCTTCACAATTTCGCGGGGCTTCAGCAGGGAGAAATTGGCGTCGGGCCAGATGGTTACTTCATTGATCGTCGACCATTTCTCACCGTCTTCGGTCGGAATGATTGGAACGAGGCGAAGGTTCTTCAAATCCAGGTCCGCCTCTTCAACTGCAGCGTCCAGTTTCGATGCGACATCCCCGGTCCAGGCAATCAGGTCAAAGACACTGCGAGCCGGGATGTCCAGTTTTTCCTTTACGGCAGTCAGAGCTCCGGAAAGGCAGGTTTCCGCGACAGCATCCATCAGGAGGCTGTTGAGCGGAATATCCAGGTCAATATTGCGCCTATCGATGTCTGCGAAGAAGGGGGCATCAATGTGCCCCATGAGTGGCGATGCGGCTTCACTTGCCATCGGCAGGAAGTTGTAAAGTTGCCCGTGCAGTATTGCTGCCGTGGACATTCCAACTGCAACAGAAACAGTTGGTTGTCCTTTCCAATCCAACCAACGTTTTAGCGCGGGGGCACGTTCTATACTTTCCCTAACGGCAGCAAGTACCCTCTCCTTGTCCACCTCATGCTGCACAAGGAGGAAACGACGGCGCTCTCCCACGTCAATCGCAGAGATCTGCGGGTTGCCCGGGCCAGCCCCCTCTCGCAGGATTGTCTGGCGTCTGGTCAAACGACGGCTACGTGTTCGTTTTCCCTCGAGTTCGACGTCGATGCGCACTTCAGCGATGCGATCGAGAAACAGGAGAAGCGGGTGCTCCAAGTCTGCGATCTCATCGACCTGCTCTTGCACCAAATTGACAGCAGAAGAAGATCGTAGAGGCGCAACAACTACTGTTGCGTAACCAGCAGCGGCGAAGCGTTTTACCTCAGGGGGAATTTCGTTCAGCGGTTGGGGGACAAGATATCTGGGAATTGTCTTCGAGATCCGATCTGCTTCATCCTTCTGAACATTCTCATGCCGCAGTTCGGACAGGATGATGTCACGTATTTCATCGGGTTTGGAAAACCGAAAGCAGTATCCGTCAAATGTGTTGGACGCCCCGCCCTGAGATCGCGAGTATATGTGTACATCGTCAGTGATCGCCTCAACACTTCGAAATCCGAGTCCCTTGTTACCAATCCCTTCACCGATCTCTTTTCCGCTGGTCGCTAAATTCATGATGGCATTAACGTCGCGCTCTTTGAAACCATGCCCTCGGTTGGCGACATAAAGGCAACCTTCGGAATCCGATACCTTTACAAACTTGATCGAGATTGCGCCGTCCTCACCAATTTCGTGAGCGTCATGTGCATTCTGTATAAGTTCGAAAAGGACACGATCACCATACTCAGTCCCAATGACTTCTCCGAGATTCTTAAGGCTTTCGTAGGTCGGGAGATCCTTGCGATGCGCATCAAGTGCGTTCGAAAGCGCATTGCGGGCTTTGATCTTCAGAGCCTCGGAAAAATTGAGGGACGCGATACCGGTAGACAATTTCAATTACTAGGCCTCATCTTTCTATGCGATAGGAGGAGTCATTCATCAGGAAAGTTCCTTGAGTGTTTTCCTGTCGCTGGCGCGGCGCCAACTTTGAGGACCGCTGCAATTCCCATCCTTGATAACGCCGCCAGCGGCACTCGCACTTGGAAACAGGTGATCGCGCGAAAAGCGATACAAGTCCGGGTCGCTGTCAGGAACAAGGACCCCCTGCCGAACCAGACGATCGCGCTCCTCGCGATCCCGCTTCACACGAGGGGATCCTTCCCGCATTACCGTGGAGTCCTTGCGGACAAGAAAGCCCCCGGCCTCGGGGCGGCCATAAGCTTGAGCTTTCTGCGGACGCATCACAAACCAGCCTTTATCTTTCATTTGTCCTCACCTTCTATCCTCACCATCGTCTCAGTCGATCTCCGGGACTTCACGGCCTTTGGCCCTTCTCCAATGCTTCGGAACCTGCGCGGCGCGCCATCTCGACTTCAGAAAACCGTCCGGGCAACTCGTGTTCGCCGATCCGCACCGAATATACGTCTTTGCGTGTGGCTGTATGCATGTTGTGCTTGAAGATGGCCGCCACTGGCACGGTCGAGTCCGCTGTTTCGTAGGCAAGGAACTCAGGAACGTCGGGGTCATGCGGCTCCCACCACAAAGGCCCAACCATCTTTCGGTTCGCCAACTTTCGCTTGGCCAACTCTTCCGCAATGGCGGCTCGCAAAATCTTCGCATTCTCATGAGCGGAGTCGCGAGCGAGAAGGCGGTTGGCGTTCTCCAGTCGTTGCTTGAGCGTCTTCGCCGTGTCCTTTGACAAACCTGAAATGATCTTTTCAAAACTCGTTGATCGCTCCTTCCTCCAAGGCACAAAGCGTGTTCACCAACCTCATTTGTTCCACCGTCTCGCATTTCGCTTCTCGCAAGCGGGGGCTTCCGAATACGAGCGCCAGCGCCTTGGCACGGGATACCGCTACGTTGACGCGATTTAGAGAGTATAGGAAGTCCATCCCGCGCGGCGTTTCCTCGGCCGATGAGGCGGTCATGGAGACTAGGCAAACTGGCGCCTCCTGTCCCTGAAACTTGTCGACCGTGCCCACGCGGATACCCGCGGGCAGTGCCTCGCGCAGGGCATTCACCTGGGCATTGTATGGGGCGACGACGATGATATCGGCTTGCGTTACGGGTCGCGTGCTACCGTCCTTGTCGGTCCATGCGCCGGCCACCAACGCACGAGCAGCCTCGGCAATTGCTGAGACCTCTTCGCGCGCAACCTGTGCGTTACCCTCATGTGCGACCGGAACCCAGAATGCTCCGGCCTGCGGGAAGGGCGTACCAGACACGGTTTGCCGCTTAGTGTCCGGGTGGCTTGCTAGTCGCCCCTCATAAACCTGATCAGAGATGAAGCGGCAGACTTCGGGGTGCATCCGGCGGGTGGTAGCCAAAAAGATGCCGCGATCGGAAGGGACGGTAGCGTATTCGCCCAGCATCCACTCAAGACAGGAGAGGTTGGCCGGTTCGGGATGCGCCCCCTGGATCACCTGCGGCAATTGCCGGGGATCGCCGACCAGCACGATGTTCTTCGCCGCGCGACCCATTGCCGCCATATTGGCAAGCCCCACCTGTCCAGCCTCGTCTACGAACAGCCAGTCGAAGGCCTGCACGTTTTCCTCGCGCGCGAAGAACCACGCCGTGCCACCCACCACATGGCCCCCGGCGGCGGCCTCGTCGTTCGAGGTCGTGCGCTGAATGGGACAATCGTCGGGATAGCCGCCATCATCGCTCGAGACCTTGTGTATCAGGTCCAACGTGATCGGCAGATCCTCATCTTCCAGCGCGTCAAGGCAGCCCATCAGAACATTGCGGATTGCCTCGTGGCTGTTCGATGTCACCCCCACCCGCGCGCCACGGCGCACCAGCGAGAGGATCGCACGGGCAGTGACATAGGTCTTGCCGGTGCCGGGCGGGCCCTGGATCGGCAGCACGGTCTCATCCATTGCCTGCACGGCGGCGATGGTGCCGGACACGGGATCGTCGCCCTTCAGGATGTCGCCCGACCAGCCGCGCAGACGCGGCGCGCGGCGGGATAGTAGGTCATCGACCGCGCGAAAAAGCTGCGCCCCGCACTGGTCCTCGATCACGTCGCGCAGCGCCTCGGCAATCACGCCCGCGTCGATCGGCGCGGGCGGATGCAGCGTCAGCCGGTCTGCCAGCACATGCGCCTTGGCCGCGCCGACCTTCAGCACCAATCGGCCGGTGGTGGCGTCGAACTCCTCCAGCGCGACCGAGGCAAAGCCTTCTTCATGCGGCACATTCGGGCGCTGCCCCGCACGCAGTTTCGTCTCTTGCAGCGGGAAGAGATATTCGCGGAGCATGGACCGCTTCGCCGGCTCTGCCGGGCCAGTCGCCACCAGCCCGCCAAGCGCGTTCAGATCGTCTATCAGCTCGTCCTCGTCCTTGCCGAGACTGTCGAAGATCGCCCACCACGCGGGCTTGGCCTCGCGCTTGTGAAAAAGGCCAAGGTTGAACAACATCTCCAGCCGATCCTCAGGCAGGCCACTCGCTGCGAGCCGCGTGCGCAGGGCGACGACCTCGGCTTCCTCTTCTTCCTCTCTCTCGCCGGCATCGGCGGCCATCTTTGGCCACGGTCCTGCGGGACGGATCGATACCAGCCAGTCGCGCAGTTGCTCGGTCGAGATACAGTCGATCCGGTTGTAGTCCTCGATCTCGTCAAGGATCGCCTGCTCGCCGGTCTCGCGCCATTTCTCGTAGGCCACCACCGATCCGCCCGCGGTCTTGACCTCGCCCTCGCGGGTCAAACCATAGAAGGCTTCCATCGACTTGATCGAATAGTTGGGCTCGGACGCGATCAACCCGCCACGCACCACGGCGAAGAGATCGACGAAACGCCGCTCGCGTAACAGCCGATCGAGGAAGGCTTCGCCGATCCCATATTTTGTGGTCAGGCGCCTGAGCGCGGTGATCTCGTAGGGCGCGTAGTGATAAATTCGCGCCTCCGGGTATTCAGCCAGCCGTGCACGAAAGAATTCAAGCAGCCCGGCCAGAGCCCGCGCTTCGGCAACGTGGTCATGGGCCCAGAAGGCACGAAACTGGCCGTCGAACCAGACGCCGTGCAGGTATTCGAGCCCGCCCTCGTAGTGCGGATCACCCTCGATGTCGTAGAACAGATCACCCGGCTGAGGTTCAGGTAGCAGATCAAAGCCGCGCCCGGGTTCGGGCGGGCGCAGTTTAAAGGACGGCCCGCCTGTTTTGCGCTCGTGTTGCAGACGAGCTTGGCTGCGCAGCTTGCCCAAAGTGCCCGAGGCCAAACCACGGACCCCACCTTCATGGGCTGCCAATCCGGCCAGTGTGGAAATACCGGCGGCCTCGAGCTTCTTCACCTGCCCGCGCGAGATGTTCGCAACGTTGAACAGGCTGTCTTCGGCCTGCCAGGTGTTTTCGCAATGATCGCCCCAGCGGCAAAGGCCGCAGTCCGCGCACGGCACTGGCCTGGTCGGTTCGGGCGCCGCCACGAAGGCCTGGAGCCGGTCCCGCGCGGCACGAGCGTAATGGGCATAATCCGAAAGCCGCAGTGTCGCGCGGGTGCCGTCGCCAAGTTCGACATGGGCGAACTCGGGCGCCACGCCCTGCACCTCTGTCAGCAGATCGGAATAGAGCACGAGCTGCAAGACATGCTTTGGATGCGCTTTGCGCTTCAGTTTGGTGTCGGCCACTTCATAGCTGAAATCTCCAAGTTCCGAGGGCTTATCCACGCGCTCGAGGAAG